>CAUWFY010000013.1:0-17484 GCA_963558115.1 uncultured Clostridia bacterium | reverse complement strand
AAAAGTTCAAAGACCAACACTTGTTTTAGCACATAACAAGACATTAGCTGGACAATTATACTCTGAGTTCAAAGAGTTCTTTCCTAAGAACAATGTGGAGTATTTTGTTTCATATTATGACTATTATCAACCAGAAAGCTATATTCCATCATCAGATACATATATAGAAAAAGACTCTTCAGTAAATGATGAAATAGATAAACTAAGACATTCAGCAACCTTATCACTATTTGAAACAAGAGATGTAATAATAATAGCCTCAGTATCTTGCATATATGGATTAGGAGATCCAGAAGATTACCAAGAAATGATGTTATCACTAAGACCAGGAATGCAAAAGGGGAGAGATGAAGTATTAAAAAAACTAATTACAATGCAATATACAAGAAATGAAATAGATTTTAAAAGAGGAACATTTAGAGCAAAAGGAGATATCGTAGAAATATATCCATCAGACAAATCAGAATCAGCAATTAGAGTTGAATTTTGGGGAGATGAAATTGAAAAAATAACAGAAATAAATCCATTAACAGGTAAAGCAATAGGCAGTAGAAGGCATATTTTAATTTCACCAGCATCTCATTATGTAACAACAAAAAACAAGATGGAAAAAGCCATAGTTACTATTGAAGAAGAATTAGAAGAAAGAATAAAATATTTCAAGGAAAATGATAAATTAATAGAAGCTCAAAGAATAGAAGAAAGAACAAATTTTGACATAGAAATGATGAAAGAAACAGGATTTTGTTCTGGAATAGAAAATTATTCAAGACATATAAGTGGAAGAAAACAGGGAAGTCCACCATATACTCTTTTTGACTATTTTCCAAAAGACTTTTTACTATTAGTAGATGAATCTCATGCAACAATTCCACAAGTAAGAGCAATGTATAATGGAGACCACTCTAGAAAAGAATCATTAATAAATTATGGATTTAGATTACCATCAGCATTTGACAATAGACCATTAAAATTTGAAGAATTTGAAGATAGATTAAATCAAGTAGTATTTGTTAGTGCTACACCAGGAGATTACGAAAAAGAACATAGCGAAGAAAATGTAGTAGAACAAATTATTAGACCAACAGGATTATTAGATCCAAAAATAGAAGTTAAACCTGTAACAAATCAAATAGATGATTTAATAGAACAAATAAGAATAAGAATAGAAAAAAAAGAAAGAGTTTTAGTTACAACATTAACTAAAAAAATGGCAGAAGATTTAACAGAATATTTAAAAAGTGTAGATGTTAAAGTAAATTATATGCATTCAGAAACAAAAACTTTGGAAAGAATGGAAATAATAAGAAATTTGAGACTAGGAGAGTTTGATGTTTTAGTTGGAATAAACCTATTAAGAGAAGGCTTAGATATTCCAGAGGTATCTTTAGTTGCAATATTAGATGCTGACAAGGAAGGATTTTTACGTTCAGAGAGGTCTTTAATTCAAACAATAGGTCGTGCTGCAAGAAATACTGATGGAACAGTTATAATGTATGCAGATGAGTTAACTGATAGTATGGAAAAAGCAATTAGTGAGACAAATAGAAGAAGAAAAATACAAGAAGAATATAACAAAGAACATAATATAACACCAAAAACTATATCCAAATCAGTAAGAGATACGATAAAAGTAACAGATGCAGAGGATATTGGAGTAGAATATAAATTAGAAAAAGAAGATGACATAAAAGAAACAATAGTAAAATTAACAGATGAAATGTTAAAATTTGCAGCAGATATGGAATTTGAAAAAGCAGCTGAATTGAGAGATAAAATAAAAGAACTAGAGAAATTATTATCATAAAATATGAAATTTTTTATAAAATAAAGACAAAAAGCAAAATTTTCGTTATAATACAAGAAAATGGTTTATAGGTATACCCAATTAAAACCTAAATATGTTATATCAAGGAGAAAAATAATATACAAAACAGTATATTGCAATGAGCTATGAAAATATTAATAGTAATAGACCAATATGACGGAGCAAACAATGGAACAACAATTTCAGCAAGAAGATTTGTAAAATATTTAAGAAAAAATGGAAATACAGTAAAAGTATTAAGTACAGGGGAAAAAGAAGTAGATAAATATGTACTAAAAGAAGTTAAATTAATACCTATTGCAAAACAAATAATAAAATCGCAAGGAATGACTTTTGCTAAGGTAGATAAGGAAATATTAGAAACAGCAATAAAAGAAGCAGATATAGTTCATTTTTATATGCCATTTAAATTATCAATAGAAGGAATGAAAATTGCTCAAAAACTAAATAAACCAATGACAGCAGCTTTTCATGTACAACCTGAAAATATAACATCTACTTTAAAACTTGGAAATAATGAAACAATAAATAATAAGATTTACGAATTATTTAGAGATAAATTTTATAATAACTTTACTCATATACATTGTCCTAGCAATTTTATTGCTAAACAGTTAAAAGAACATGGATATACAGCTAAATTACATGTTATATCAAATGGAATCGAAAAAGATTTTAAATATAATAAAATAGAAAAGCCTGAAGAATATAAAGATAAAATTATTATCACAATGGTAGGAAGATTATCAGAAGAAAAGAGACAAGATTTATTAATAGAAGCAGTAAAAAAATCTAAATATAGTGAGAAAATTCAATTAATTTTTGCAGGAAAAGGACCTAAAAAAAGAAGTTATGTAAAATTGGGAAAAGAACTAAAAAATGAACCTATTTTCGAATTTTACAAAAAAGAAGAATTAAAAAATATATTATCATTTACAGATATATATGTACATACAGCAGATGCGGAAATAGAAGCTATATCATGTATTGAAGCATTTGCAACAGGTTTAGTGCCTATAATAGCAAATAGCAATAAATCAGCTACAACTCAATTTGCAATAGATGAAAGAAGTTTATTTGAAGCAGGAAATAGTAATGACTTAGCAAAAAAAATTGATTATTGGCTAGATAATGAACAAGAAAGAAAAAATATGGAAAAAATATATGCTAAACAAGCTGAAAAATATAGAATTGAAAATAGTATAGAAAAAATAGAGGAGATGTTTAAAGAAGAAATTGATGAGAGAAGAAGTGAAAGAATTATCAAATGAAGAATTAGAAGATGATGCTCAAATATTTCATATGTGGGAACCTTTAAATTTCAACATTACAGATGACTATAAATATATTTACCATAATTGGATATTTAATATGATATCAAGTTTTTTAACCTTAGTGATATATCCAATATTATATGTTTTCAATAAAGTTTTTTTAGGCTTTAAAATTGAAAATAAAGAAAAATTAAAAGAAATTAAAGGTGGAAAAGTAACAATTTCGAATCATATACATCCATTAGATTGCACAATGAATGGAATAATAAATTTTCCTAATAGAGTATATTTTCCTACATTATCTAGTAATTTTAAAATACCAATAGTAAGGCATTTAATAAGAATGTTATATGCAATACCAATACCATCAAAAGTAAGTCAAAAAGAAAGATTTTTAGAAGAAATTAATAAAGCTTTAAAAAATGAAAAAACAATACATATGTATCCAGAAGGAGCATTGTGGCCATATTATGAAAAAATTAGAAAATTTAAAAATGGTGCATTCAAAATAGCAGTAAAAGCAGATGTTCCAATAGTACCTATTTTGTATGTATTAAAAGAACCAAAAGAAATTTATAAATTGTATAAGAAAAAGAAATGCATACATGCAGTAGTGTTAGATCCAATATATCCTAATAAAGATATACCTATGTGGCAAAGAGCAGGAGAAATGAAAGAAAGAGCGCATAAAATTATGAATGATTATCAAAGTTATATTAATAAAAATGGTAAATAGCTAACATTATTAAGTTATAATTAGCATAAAACTAATAATATATTTAATAATAAATTTTATAATATTATTTGTTGCAATATTAAAAATATATTGCAATAATTATATATTAAGAGTTCTATAATCAGTTGTTTTTATACTGAAAGTAGAACTTTTATTACATATGAAAGTCGTAACTAAAAGTAACTTTGAAAGCATTTTTAATAGTTTTACTTATGTAGTTTCGCTACTTTTTTGTATTAAACCAAAATTACAGAACTCTTAAAATAAGTAAACATTAAATTCTAATGTAATATTTTCTACTATACTAACACAGTTATTTAACTGGCATAAATTTTTTTCTTTATTTGAGAACAGTTTACCAAATACATATGATTTTTTAATTTAGAATATTCAATATCATTTTTATTTAAAAAATCAATGTCATTTGAATCGAGCCAAATTGATATAAAATCTTGTGTTGCTTCGTTTACTTTACAATATAAATATCTTGAAAAAAACATTTTTTATATCCTCCTTGAATTTTAAGTTATTTTATTTTTAGTATAGTAGAAAACATATTAAATTTAACTAAGAAATAGTATAGTATAAAGTAGTTAAAAAAAATGTCATAATTTGCTTAAAATATTGAAAATAAAAAAATAAAATGATAACATATAAAAATAAAATATGAAGGAGGCAATATAATGAATTTATTTATACATTACCCAAAATGTTCTACCTGTCAAAAAGCTAAAAAATGGTTAGAAAATAACAATATATCTTTTAGAGAAAGAAATATTATAGAAGAAACACCAACTTTCCAAGAATTAAAAGAATGGATAGAAAGAAGTGGAAAGGAAGTAAAAAGATTTTTTAACACTAGTGGTTTAAAATATAAAGAATTAAATTTAAAAGAAAAACTAAATGAAATGACATTAGAAGAAAAAATAAAACTATTAGCATCAGATGGAATGTTAATAAAAAGACCTTTGCTAGTCACAGATAAAGAAATATATATAGGTTTTAGAGAAAGCGAATGGAAAAATATTAAATAATTAAGATTTTTAATGTATAATGCGAACTTAAAAGCCACATATATAAAAATTTATATAAAATAACTTAAAACAAAAAATAAAAGAGTAATTTTTTAGTGATTAAGAATTCACAATATAAATTTCTCTTTTATTTTAGTTTTATTCATAAAAAACGATTATTTTAATTATCATTATTATCAATAACTTCAACTACATCAGAATCTTTTTCTTCAGATGAAAAGTCATTTCTAACATTTCCACCAGGTCCGATATATTCATCTTTGCTAAATGCTAATATCATATAGAAGATAGAAGGCAATAATACTAATCCAACTGTAAATCCTGCACCTTTTCCAAATGATTTTGCTAAGTTATAAGATTGATATATTCCTATACCTAGAATAATAAGACATCCGACAACAGGAATAAAACCTAATAAATAAGCACAAACAATCCATGGTGAAAGCCCTGAAATTTTAAATAATGTTATAACATTATAAATAGGAATAATAGATTTCCAACCTTGTTCGCCAGCTTTGGTAAACAATTTCCAACATGCAATAATTTGAATTATTAAAATAGCTAAAGTTAAAAGTAAAAATACTCCAAAGAATGCACCTAAAGCTGTACCTAATGTAGCATAAAGTGTAGCATCAGAAACTCCTGCACCATAACCATCATAATAGCTAGGATAATTACCATAATAACTACTATACATATAAAATCCCCTCCTTTATTTTTTATACTTAGATTTTTACATTTTTCTACAAAAAAGTCAATATAATTTTAAAAAATATTGTATAAAAATTTTTCATTTGATATAATCTAAATAATTATTTAATAATATTATTCAAGGAGGTAAAAAATGAAAGAAAATATAGAAAATAACAAAAATACTTGCAATTGTAACTGTAATAAAAAAGATGAATTTATAGAAAATTTATTTAATGAATATTTACCAGTAAAAGATAATTTAATACAAATGCTAAATGAAGTACAAGAGCATTATGGATATATACCAGAAAAAGCACAAAGAGATTTATCAGAATTTTTAAATGTACCAATGGCAGAAATATATGGAGTTATAACTTTTTATTCGAGATTTACATTAAAACCAAAAGGAAAATATAATATATCAGTATGTTTAGGAACAGCTTGTTATGTAAAAGGCTCTCAAAGAATAATGGATAGATTAAAAGAAAGATTAAAAATAGAACCGGGAGAAACTACTAAAGATGGGCTATTTTCAATAGAAGAAACAAGATGTGTTGGTGCTTGTGGCTTAGCACCTGTGTTTACAGTAAATAGAGAGGTTTATGGAAAAGCAACTGTAAAAAAGTTAGACGAAGTTTTAGATAATTTAGAACAACAAAATAAAGAGTAAAAATATATATAATTATAATAAGTGTTAAAAAAATAATTTTACTTGTTATATACGAAAAAATACTATATATAGTCAATATAAAAGTTAATTTTGCTTTATATCAAGAAAATAAAAACTTTATAAATTTTTCTATACAATAGATTTATAAATATTTATAAAAAAAATAAAATTAACAAAAGCCAAAAGTGCTAGATAATAAAGAAGGAGGAGTTCGTAAATGAAAACATTAGAAGAACTTCATAAAATAAGAGAAGAAAAAAGAAAAGAATTAGATTTAAGAATAAATACAAATGCAGATACAAGAGAAAAACATATTTTAGTATGTCATGGAACAGGCTGTACTTCTTCTAAATCTCCAGAAATATTAGAAGAGTTTAGAAAAATTTTAAAAGAAAAAAATATCGAAAATGTAAGAGTTATAAAAACAGGATGTTTTGGATTATGTGCAAAAGGTCCAATAGTTATAATTAGACCAGAAGATACTTTTTATGCTATGGTAAAACCAAAAGATTGTGAAGAAATTATACAAACACATATTGTTGAAGGAAAAAGAGTAGAAAGATTATTATGCAAAGATATAGATGGAAAAACAGTAAATAAATTAGATGAACTTAATTTCTACAAAAAGCAAAAGAGAATAGCTTTAAAAAATTGTGGAGTAATAAATCCAGAAGAAATTGATGAATACATAGCTTTTAAAGGATATGAAGCATTAGAAAAGGTTTTAAGAGAATATACTCGGAGATGAAGTAATAGATATAATAAAAAAATCAGGACTTAGAGGTAGAGGTGGAGCAGGTTTCCCAACCGGAAAGAAATGGGAGCTTACTAAAGCATCAGAAGGAGAACAAAAATATGTTGTATGTAATGCTGATGAAGGAGACCCAGGAGCTTTTATGGATAGAAGCATATTAGAAGGTGATCCTCATACAGTATTAGAAGCAATGGCAATAGCAGCATATGCAATTGGTGCAAATAAAGGATATATTTATGTTAGAGCAGAATATCCAATAGCAGTTAAAAGATTAAAGATAGCAATAAAACAAGCTAAAGATTATGGAATATTAGGTGAAAATATCTTTGATACTGGATTTAATTTTGATATAGAAATAAGACTTGGCGCAGGAGCTTTTGTGTGTGGAGAAGAAACAGCATTGTTAGAATCAATAGAAGGAAAAAGGGGTCAACCTAGAGTAAAACCACCATACCCAGCACAATCAGGATTATGGGGAAAGCCTACATTAATTAATAATGTAGAAACATATGCAAATATTAGTCAAATAATCTTAAATGGTCCAGAATGGTTTTCAAAAATAGGAACTGAAAATTCAAAAGGAACAAAAGTTTTTGCGTTAGGTGGAAATGTAAATAATATTGGTCTAGTAGAAGTCCCAATGGGAACAACACTAAGAGAGATAGTATATGATATTGGTGGAGGGATTCCAAACGGAAGAGATTTTAAAGCAGCGCAAACAGGAGGTCCATCAGGGGGATGTATACCAAAAGAACATTTAGACACACCAATAGACTATGAGTCATTAAAACAAATAGGCTCTATGATGGGCTCTGGAGGATTAATAGTAATGGATGATACTAAATGTATGGTATGTTTAGCAAAATTTTACTTAGAGTTTACTGTAAGTGAAAGTTGTGGAAAATGTACTCCTTGTAGAATTGGAACAAAAAGAATGCTAGAAATATTAGAAAGACTTTGCTCTGGAGAAGGAGAAGAGTACGATATATATAAATTAGAAAAATTAGCTGTTAATATCCAAAAATCAAGTATATGTGGATTAGGTCAAAGTGCGCCAAATCCAGTAATAAGCACATTGAAATATTTTAGAGAAGAATTTAGACAACATGCTATACAAAAAGCATGTAAGGCTCTAGAATGTAAATCTATGTCAAAAATAACTATTGATGAAGAAAAATGCAAAGCATGTGGATTATGTCAAAAATCATGTCCAGTAAATGCAATAGAAGGAGAAGGCAGAGAAAAAAGAAAAATAAATCAAGATAAATGTGTAAAATGTGGTACTTGTATAACAAGATGTCCATTCCATGCAATTGGGAATTAATAAATTTGATAGATATATTAAAATATAAAATTAATATATATTCAGTTTTGAAAATAGATTTATTACATATTAGATATTAATAGTGAAAATATATCAATTAAATTCATAAATGATAAAAATCCTAGCAATTTATAAACTAAAAGAAAATATCGTAATAAAAGTTTTAAAAAGCCTTAAGAGAAAGGAATGAAATAAAATGGAAGAAAAAATGATTAATTTAACTATAGATGATCAAAAAATATCAGTACCTAAAGGAACAACTATTTTACAAGCAGCAAAGCAAGCAGGAATCGACATACCAACTTTATGTTTTTTAAAAGAAATAAATGAAGTTGGAGATTGCAGAATGTGTATAGTAGAAGTAGAGGGGAGAAAAGGTTTTGCAACTTCATGTATTCAAACTGTTGAAGAAGGAATGGTTGTACATACACATACACCAAATGTATTAGAAGCAAGACATGTAATATTAGATTTAATTATTTCTAATCATTCTAAAGATTGCTTAACTTGTACTCGTTCTGGTAATTGTGAATTACAATCTTTAGCTACAAAATTTAATGTTTTACAAGTAGAATTTGAAGGAGAAAGAACAGAACATAAGATAGACGACTTATCTCCATCAATAGTAAGAGATTTCAATAAATGTATATTATGTAGAAGATGTGTAGCAGCGTGTAAAAATGTTCAAAAAATAGGAGCAATAGACTGCATAAATAGAGGATTTGAATCGTGTATATCAACAGTAGGTGACCATAGTTTAAATGACGTAAATTGTACGTTTTGTGGTCAATGTATAGAAGCATGTCCAACAGGAGCATTACATGAAAAAGAAACAATTAATGATGTATGGACAAAATTAAAAGACCCTGATAGTATAGTTATTGTCCAAACTGCACCAGCAGTAAGAGTAGCTCTTGGTGAAGAATTTGGAATGGAAATAGGAACTAATGTAACTGGCAAAATGGTAACTGCATTAAAAAGATTAGGATTTGACAAAGTATTTGATACAAACACAGGTGCTGATTTAACAATAATGGAAGAAGCAAACGAATTTATAAATAGATTTAAAAATAATGATAATTTGCCAATGATTACTTCATGTAGTCCTGGTTGGGTAAAATATATAGAAATGAATTATCCAGAATTATTACCACATTTATCAAATTGCAAATCGCCACATGAAATGTTTGGAGCAATAATAAAAACATATTATGCTAAAAAAGAAAACATAGACCCTAAAAAAATATATGTAGTATCAGTAATGCCTTGTATTGCTAAAAAATTCGAAAGACAAAGAGAAGAAATGAAAGAAGGAGAATTATTTGATGTTGATAATGTAATAACAACTCGAGAATTAGCTAGAATGATAAAACAAGCAAATATAGAATTTAATAAATTAGAAGATAGTAAGTTTGATAATCCAATGGGAGAAGCAACAGGAGCTGGAGCAATTTTTGGAGTTACAGGAGGAGTAATGGAAGCAGCCTTAAGAACTGCACAAGATACATTAACAGGAGAAAGCTTACCTCAAATTGATTTTGAGGAAGTTAGAGGAACTCAAAATATAAAAAGAGCTACTATAGAAATTGATGGAAAAGAAATAAAAGTAGTTGCAGCAAGTGGATTGGCAAATGCAAAAACAATTTTAGAAGAAATAAAACAAGGAAAAGCAGATTATCAATTTGTAGAAATAATGGCATGTCCAGGAGGATGTATCATGGGAGGAGGCCAACCAATAAAAAGCTCAAAAATACAAGCAGAAGTTGATGTTAAAAAATTGAGAGCTCAAGCTTTATATTCAATAGATGAAAAAAGTGTTATTAGGAAATCTCATGAAAGTCCAGTAATGAAAAAAATATATAAAGAATTTTTAGGTAATCCAGGAAGTGATCTGGCAGAAAAATTGTTACATACTAATTATAAAAAAAGAGAAAAATATAATATATAAACAATAAAGCAAGATAATAAAATATATGTGATAACAGATATATTCATTTGCTTAATGAGACAAAAGAAAAGATCTGAACAAAAAAACTATATCACCAAACTGTAAAAGTTACTTATGGGATATAGTTTTTCTATTTGATTATTAAGATAACATAAATTTAATTATTTGTTATTGTTATTATTGTTGTTTTGTCTTTCAATATTTTGATTATTTGAATTATTTTTATTATTCTTATTTTCTTTATTTTTCTTTGCCATTAAAAGCACCTCCATTCAAAATACTAATAATAGTTTGCCTAAAAAATTTTAAAATATACATCTGAAAAAATATTTCTATTAAATAAATTAACTAAACATTAAATAAGGCACTTATAAAATATTAAATAGTTATAATCGAAAAAATAAACAATTCTGAGATTTTGGAGGATATTGCACAAATTTATAAATTGTGATATATAATATATTATAAAAAGTATTTAGGTTAAAGAACATGGCATTTTATAAATATATGTCTTATAAAAACTGAGAAAGGAACGAAAGTTATAATGGAATATATTAATAAAAAATTAAATGAATTTAATGATTATATAAGATTTAGAAAAGTAGCAATTGTTGGATTGGGTGTAAGTAATTTGCCACTTATGGAATATTTATATGAAAAAAAAGCTAATGTAACAGTTTTTGATGAACGTGATATTGATAGTATATCTAAAGATATAATGGATAAAATAACTACATATGGATTTGGTTTTCATTTTGGAGAAGATGCTTTAAAAAATTTAAAAGGTTTTAATGTAATTTTTAGATCTCCAAGTTGTTTACCAACTAGAAAAGAATTAGTAGATGAAGCTAATAATGGTGCAATCGTAACAACAGAAGTAGAATTATTAATGAAAATGTGTCCTTGCAAAATTGTTGGAGTTACTGGTAGTGATGGAAAAACAACAACAACAAGCTTAATTAATGCAATTTTAAAAAAAGCTGGATATAATACATTTTTAGGTGGTAATATTGGTACACCATTATTTACGAAATTATCAGATATGAAGCCCGAGGATATTCTTGTTTTAGAATTAAGTAGTTTTCAATTAATGGGAATGGAAATAAGTCCAGATATTGCAGTTATTACTAATATAACACCAAATCACTTAAATATTCATAAAGACTATGAAGAATATATAGAAGCAAAGAAAAATATTTTTAAATATCAAGATGAGAAAGGTGTTTTAGTATTAAATTATGACAATGAAATAACAAGAAATTGCGAAAAGGAAGCAAATGGAAAAGTTATTTTCTTTAGTAGTAAAAATAAATTGGATAATGGATATATAGTAGATGAAGATGTAATTAAAGAATGCGAAGATAAAATACGAAAACATATTTTAAATGTAGAGGATGTGATTTTAAGAGGAAATCATAACTACCAAAATATTGCAACAGCAATTGCTGCGACATCATCATTAGTTGATATGGATATAGCAGTAGATGCTATTAAAGAATTTAAACCAGTTGAACATAGGATAGAATTTATAAGAGAACTAGATGGAGTGAAATGGTATAATGACTCTGCAAGTTCATCACCTTCTAGAACTTTATCAGGAATAAATGCTTTTAAGGAAGATATAATATTAATAGCAGGAGGATATGACAAAAACTTAGACTATACACCACTTGCAAAACCTATAATAAAAAAAGTAAAATCATTAATATTAATAGGGCAAACTTCAGGTAAAATTTTTGATGTTGTGAAATTGGAACTAGAAAGAGAAAATAAAGAATTAGATATTCATATGTGTGAAACTTTAGAAGAAACAGTAAATTTAGCTAAAAAAGTAGTTAAACCAGGTCAAGTTGTTTTATTTTCACCAGCAAGTGCAAGTTTTGATATGTTTAAAAATTTTGCAGATAGGGGAAATCAATTTAAAGAATTAGTAAAAAAGATTAATTAAAATTATTTAAAAAGAAATTACAATATGAAATAAAATTAAGGATAAAATAGATATAAAATTTTAATTTTAGCTAAAGTACTACTAATTGGTAAAAAATTGAAAGTATATAATTATATTAATAAAAAAGAATATATATAATTAAAACTTATGCAAAAATATTAGAGAGCTCAAATAGCGAGCTCTCTTTACTTACAGGTTACTTATTATTAAGAAATAAAAACATTTTAATTTCTTCAATTATTTTTAAATCTTTTTGTAAAAAATGAATATTAGTTAAATTATTTTCATAAAAGTAACATATTTCGTTAGCAATACTGATTTTTGTTTTTATATCAGAATCTACTAAACAAGCATTTTCCCATTTCCGAACTAGGGAGTCAAAATTTGCACTTAAAGTATGTGTTTTCATATTGTACCTCCATATAAGAATATAAGTAACCAACTAAATTATTTATATTATAACATAAATTTTATAAAAAGTGAAATTTATTCACCAATGCAAGACATAAATCATATTGTATATAAAACAAAAAAGGAGGTATAAATTTGTATAATAATATTTATGAAGAATACATAAGAAATATAATTGGATATCCAAATAATACAAATAACAACTGCTATTCTTGCAATATGAATATGGAAGAAAATAGTTATACTAATTCACAAGTACCAAAAAGCCAAATAGAGCAATGTTATCCAGAAATATATAAAATTATATATCCAATGGTAAAAAAAGCTTGTAATGATAATTTTAACTTAAATACAGAGGAAGAAATAGATAAAATCACAAATGAAATTTATTATGCAATAGAAGATAATAATCAAATAAATATAAATATTAATCTAGAAAATGCAGTAAGAACAAAGACGGCAGAAAATGCAAGTAATAGAAATCAAAAAGAAGTTGTAAATAGTAAAGAAAATAGCGAACACTCCATGAAAGATACAAGAAATAAAGAAACCAGAAGAATCACAAACAACAATTTAAGAGATTTAATTAAAATTCTAATAATTAGAGAATTGTTAAACCGACCAAATATAAAACCACCTAGGCCACCAAGACCACCACATCACAGACCACCATTTCCAGGTTTTCCAGGAGGTCCAGGTGGAGGAGGACCAAGACCACCAATTATGCCTAGAGATTTAGAATATTCACAAGATTATTATGACATATATGAATTTTAAAATGAAAAAAAGCAAATAATAATACTTTATACAAGAGATATGAAAAAGATAATATTTTATTTATATTTATAAAAGAAAAATTTACCATTTTTTCAAATATTCTTTAGAATAGATTTTATCTAAATGTGCAAAATATATATAGTAATTTTTGAAAGGTGGTAAAAATATGAAAGTTAATGAATGTATGTGTAATGATGTTTGCTGTGTTAAACCAGAAACTAAATTAAATGAAGTTGCAAGGTTAATGGCTGAGAGACATATAGGATCAATTCCAATTTGTGATAATAATAATTGCATATGTGGAATTGTAACAGATAGAGATATTATTTTAAGAACAATAGCTTGTGACAAAGATTGTAAAACAACACCAGTTAGTGATATAATGTCAACAAAAGTTTGCACTTGTCAAGAAAATGATGAAATGACCGTGGCAGAAAACAAAATGAGCCAAAATCAAATAAAAAGATTACCTGTGTGTGATAAAAATAATAAAGTTGTAGGAATATTAACTTTAGGAGATATTGCTCAAAATATAAATGAATTAGGTAAAGATAAAGTATCAACAGTTATAAGTGATATTTGTTGTGAGAATAAAAATTTGAATGCAGAATAAAATGTAAAAATAGAAAATATATAAAGCTTAAATTATTAAAAAATAATGATTTAGGCTTTATTATTTTATTAAATTTTATTCGATTTTTTAAGTATTTATATAAAATAACTATATAAGAATAAAGTTAAATTAAAAATATAAATAATTTAAACTAACAAACATAAGATAAAAATATCATAATATAATAATAAATTCTTCAATAGTGATAATTTTAACAAATTTACATATACTTATTAAAGGAGGATTTTTAAAGTATGATATTTAATATTTCATATTGGACAAAAGTAGGAACAAGAATTTTATATGTAGCATTATTATTATTAGGATTATATCTAGCATTAAAATTATCAATTTTTTATATGCCATTTTTAATAGCATTTATTATTTCTTTATTAATAGAGCCAATGATAAAATTCATAATGAAAAAAACTAATTTAACAAGAAGGACAAGTTCAATAATTATATTTATAATTGTATCATTAGTAATACTAGGCAGCCTTACGTGGGTTATTATTACATTGTTTTCAGAATCCTCTAGATTATTACAAGGATTAAATAACTATGTAGATAAAGCATATAATCAAATTCAAGTATTTATAAGTACATTTGATTTCGATAAAATTCATCTATCAGATGAAATAGTAACAGTAGTTAATAATTCAACAACAAACATTTTAGAAACTGCATCAACATGGCTTAGAAATGCATTAACAGGGTTAATAAACTTTATTACACAGATACCTGCAATTGCAATTTGTGTTGGTATAACTGTTATTGCATTATATTTTATATGTGTTGATAAAATATATATCTTAGATCAACTAGAATATCATTTGCCAAAAGTATGGTTTAAGAAAATAAATTTGCATCTAAAAGACTTAATACAAACATTAGGTGGCTATTTAAAAGCCGAAGCTACATTAATACTAATATCATTCATAATTTCATTAGTTGGATTATATTTATTATCTTTTTTAAACTTTAATATTCAATATCCTCTTCTAATGGCATTATTAATAGGATTTGTAGATGCACTACCAATTCTAGGCTCAGGGACAGTAATGATACCATGGGCAATAATATCAGGATTAAATGGAGATTTAAGATTAGGAATTGCAATAATAACTTTATTAATAATAATGTCAATAGTAAGACAATTTTTAGAACCTAAACTAGTAAGCAAGAACATAGGTATACATCCAATATTTACACTAATTGCTATGTATACAGGTTTCAAGTTTATAGGGATAATAGGATTATTAATAGGACCTATTGTCTTAATTATTTTTAAAAATATATTTGCTAATTTAATAGATCAAGGTTTTTTTAAAACAATATTTGATAGAAAGTAAATGTCATAGATAATTTTTATCTATGACATTTTTCAATCTATAAGAAATAGCACTTTCTACCACTAAAAAGTAATATTGCATACAATTTTATTATTAAAATTATTCCCACTCTATTGTTGCAGGTGGCTTAGAAGTAATATCATAAACAACTCTATTTACATGATTTACTTCATTAACAATTCTTGAAGAAACTTTTTCTAATATTTCATAAGGTATTTTACTCCAAACTCCAGTCATAAAATCAGTTGTTTCGACAGCTCTTAAAGCAACAGTATAGTCATAAGTTCTTTCATCACCCATAACACCAACAGATTTTAAATTAGTTAATACTGCAAAGTATTGATTTATAGATTTATGAAGACCAGCATTAGCAATTTCTTCTCTAAAAATACTATCAGCCTCTTTTAATATATCTAACTTGTCATCAGTTATATCACCAATAACCCTTATAGCCAATCCAGGACCAGGGAAAGGTTGTCTAAACACTAAATTTTCTGGAATACCTAACTCTAAACCAGTTTGTCTAACTTCATCTTTAAATAAGTCTCTTAAAGGTTCAACTATTTCTTTAAAATCAACATAGTCAGGTAAACCACCTACATTGTGATGACTCTTAATAACAGAACTTTTTCCTAATCCACTTTCTATTACATCAGGGTAAATAGTTCCTTGAACTAAGAAATCAACAGTTCCAATCTTTTTAGCCTCTTCTTCAAAAACTCTTATAAATTCTTCACCAATAATTTTTCTTTTTCTTTCAGGATCTGAAACACCAGATAATTTCTCTAAAAATCTATCTTTAGCATTAACTCTTATTAAATTAATATCAAATTGATTTCTGAAAATTTCTTCAACTTCATCACCTTCATTTTTTCTAAGTAAACCATGGTCAACGAAAATACAAGTTAAATTTTTCCCAATAGCTTTACTTAGTAAAACTGCTGCAACAGAAGAATCAACTCCACCTGATAAAGCACATAAAGCTTTTCTATCTCCGATTTTTTCTTTTAAATTTTTGATACTTTCTTCAACAAAAGAAGCAATTTGCCAATCAGCAGAACATTTGCAAACATTAAACAAGAAATTTTTGATTACTTGAGTTCCATTTACAGATAAATTAACTTCTGGATGGAATTGAATTCCATATAATTTCTTTTCAACATTTTCCATTGCCGCATTAGGACAATGAGCAGTAGAACCAATATTTTTGAAGCCCTCTGGAACTTCAGAAACAAAATCAGTATGACTCATTAAAAATGTATTAGTTTCATCAAAAGTATCAAATAGGGAAGATGTGTTATTTATTTTAACCTCAGTAGCTCCATATTCTCTTTTATCAGCTCTTGAAACTTTACCATCTAATGTATGAGTCATTAATTGCATACCATAACAAATACCAAGAACAGGGATTCCTAAGTCAAATATACCTTCAGCACATCTTGGAGAATCTTCTCCGTACACACTTGCAGGACCTCCTGTGAAAATTATTCCTTTTGGATTTTTTTCTTTGATTTTTTCAATTGAGATATTGTATGGTACAACTTCTGAATATACATTGCATTCTCTAACTCTTCTTGCAATTAATTGGTTGTATTGACCGCCAAAATCTAAAATTAGTATTAATTCATTTTTCATTGATTAACCTCCGATTTTATTATTATACACATTAGTATATAGCATTTTTCCACATTTTTCAATAATTTAAAATACTATAGGCTTAAAAAATTATTTTAACTCAAATACTATAAGAGGAACTTCCATTTCATTCTTTGTTAAGCCACAATGATGGGAAAGTTTTATAGCATTTTCACGACATAAATAAGTTCCTAAATTAATATTAGCATCAGAAATAGCAATAGAAACATAATCACCAATAAAGTCATCTATTTTTTTATTTTTTTGACCGAATCCTAATAAATTCAAATTCATAAAATCTTCTTTACTATATAACAAAAAGTCATCTTTAAATATTTCTTTGAATTTTTGCTCGAAAAATTCTTTTTTGTCAGATTTTATCCAGAATGAAGTGAATCGAGGTTCTAAAGAAGGTGGCATAATAAAACATGAATTTAACTCTTCTAATTCCAAGATATTAAAATTCTTATTTATATTATTATGTCCA
>CAUWFY010000012.1:0-17924 GCA_963558115.1 uncultured Clostridia bacterium | reverse complement strand
CAAGAGTGCTAAAAGAGGTGAAAAAATTGTTAGACAATAGAAAGAAAAAAGTTTTACAAGCGATAGTAGAAGAATATATAAATACTGCAGAACCTGTAAGCTCAAATTCGCTAACAAGTAATCACGGATTAAATTGTAGTAGTGCGACAATAAGAAATGAAATGGCTGACTTAGAAAAATCAGGATATTTAGACAAAACACATACATCAAGTGGTAGAATACCTTCAGAAAAAGGATATAGATACTATGTTGATGAACTGTTAAAAGAAGATGACATAAGTTTAGAAGAAATAAAATATATTAGTTCTAAGTTAGAAACAAAAGTAAATGAAATAGAAGACTTAACTAAAATTGCAGCAAATACAATATCAGAGGTTACACATTATACAACAGTTTCAATAGGACCCAAAACAAATAGTCAAATAATAGAAGAAATAAAATTCATCCTATTAGGAACAAGAATGATGATGGCAATTATATTAACAGATACAGGTATGGTAAAAGAAACAATCATAAAATTTGATGAAGATATAACACAAAAGCAAGTAGAAACTATGAACTATATGTTCAATAATAAATTAAAAGGTCAACCAATAGAAACAATAGATAGACCATTAGAAGAATATTTATATGATGAAATGACATATAGTGTAAATGTTATAAAACCAATAATAGAACAGATAAAAAAAGTTCTTCAAGATGAACAAATATATCTAGAAGGAGCTAACAAATCTTTTGATTTACCAGAATTTAACAGTTTAGAAGTTGCAAAAAACTTTATAAATGTTTTAGACACTAAAGAATTAGTATCAGATATGTTAAATTCAGGATTTGCTGATGATATACATGTATATATTGGAGAAGAAAATCAAAAAGAAGAGCTAAAAGATTTTAGTGTAGTAACATTTAAACACAAAGTAAATGGAAAAGATGCAGGAACAATAGGAATTATAGGACCAAAAAGAATGGATTATTCAAAAGTAATTTCAGTTATGAAATATATAAATAAAAAATTGAAAGAAATTGAATAGAAAGGTGGAGAAAAATGCCAGAAGATAAAGAAGAATTAAAAAAAGAAAATCAACAAGAAAAAAATGAAAAGAAAGAAAAAGAAGTAAAAGAAATTGTACCAAAAGAAGAATATGTCGAACTAGAAGACAGATATAAAAGAATATTAGCAGAATTTGAAAACTACAAAAAAAGAAGTAGTAAAGAAAGAGAAAACTTATACAATTCTATATTATCAGATGTTGTAGAAATTATTTTACCAGTATTAGATAATTTAGAAAATGCAGCAAAAGTTGAAACAAAAGACGAAAACTACAAACAAGGTGTAGAATTAGTTTTAAAACAATTTAAAGATGTTTTAAAATCAAAAGGAATAGAAGAAATAAAAACAGAAGGAGAAACTTTTGATCCAGAATTACATGAAGCAGTAAGTAGCATTCAAGATGAAAACTTAGGAGAAAAAGAAATAGCTCAAGAATATAGAAAAGGTTACAAACTAGGAAATAAAGTTATAAGACATTCTATGGTTGTAGTTGCAAACTAAAAATCAAAAATTAAAAACGAAAAATTTTTAAGTTAAGGATGATTAATCTGACTTTCAAGGCACAAATTTGGGTCGAAGTGATTTTGGGGTCGGAGACAAAAATCATCATAGCTTAAGTTTAAATAGAAAATTAGGATGATGATTTTTGTCTCCGACCCCAAAATCACCATCAAGATAAAGAAAGGAAGTTAAAAATTATGGGAAAAATTATAGGAATTGACTTAGGAACAACAAATTCATGTGTAGCAGTAATGGAAGGAGGAGAACCAGTTGTAATACCAAATGCAGAAGGAAATAGAACAACACCATCAGTTGTTGCATTTTCAAAAAATGGTGAAAGATTAATTGGTCAAATAGCAAAACGTCAAGCTGTTACAAATCCAGATAATACTGTTATTTCAATAAAAAGAAAAATGGGAACTAATGAAAAAGTTAATATAGATGGAGATTCATTCTCTCCACAAGAAATATCAGCAATGATATTACAAAAATTAAAAGCAGATGCTGAAAATTATTTAGGACAAAAAGTAACACAAGCAGTTATTACAGTACCAGCATATTTTAGTGATAGCCAAAGACAAGCAACAAAAGATGCAGGAAAAATAGCAGGACTAGAAGTATTAAGAATTATAAATGAACCAACAGCAGCATCACTTGCTTATGGAATGGATAAAGAACAAGATCAAAAAATAATGATATATGACTTAGGTGGAGGTACTTTTGACGTATCAATACTAGATATTGGAGATGGAGTATTTGAAGTTTTAGCAACAAATGGTAATACACATTTAGGAGGAGATGACTTCGACCAAGCAATTATAGATTATTTAGTAGATGAATTTAAAAAATCAAATGGAATTGATTTAAAAACTGATAAAATGGCAATGCAAAGATTAAAAGAAGCAGCAGAAAAAGCAAAAATAGAATTATCAGGTGTTCAACAAACACAAATTAACTTACCATTTATAACAGCAGATAGTACAGGACCAAAACATTTAGACATGACATTAACAAGAGCAAAATTTGAAGAATTAATTCATGATTTAGTAGAAGCAACTGCAGGACCAGTTAACCAAGCTTTAAAAGATGCAGGATTAAGTGCATCAGAAATTCATAAAGTATTATTAGTTGGAGGTTCTACAAGAGTTCCAGCTGTTCAAGAAGCAGTAAAAAGAATTACAGGAAAAGAAGCTGATAAAGGTATAAACCCAGATGAATGTGTTGCAGTAGGTGCAGCAATACAAGGTGGAGTTTTATCAGGAGATGTAAAAGATTTAGTTTTATTAGATGTAACACCATTATCATTAGGAATTGAAACATATGGTGGAGTATTTACAAAATTAATTGAAAGAAATACAACAATACCAACAAAAAAATCACAAGTATTCTCTACAGCTGCAGATGGTCAAACATCAGTAGAAATTCATGTTCTACAAGGTGAAAGAGAAATGGCAGCATATAACAAAACATTAGGAAGATTCCAATTAACAGGAATTCCAGCAGCACCAAGAGGAGTACCACAAATCGAAGTAACATTTGATATAGATGCAAATGGTATAGTACATGTATCAGCAAAAGATATGGCAACAGGAAATGAACAAAATGTATCAATAACAGCTTCAACAAACTTAACAGATGAAGATATCGATAAAGCTGTAAAAGATGCAGAAGCACATGCAGCAGAAGATAAAAAGAAAAAAGAAGAAATAGAAGTAAAAAATAATGCTGAAAGCTTAATATATAACAGTGAAAAAACATTAAAAGATTTAGGTGATAAAATAAGTGGAGAAGAAAAAGCAAAAGTAGAAACAGAAATAGATAACACTAAAAAAGCATTAGAAACAAATGATACAGAAAAAATAAAAGAGGCAACAGAGAAATTAACAAAAGTATTCTATGATATGTCAGAACAATTATACAAAACTGCAAATCCAAATGGAGCAGCAGGAGCTAACCCAAACCAAGCTCAAGCAGGAGAAGAAACAAATAACAATGATGGAAATGTATATGATGCAGAATACAAAGTAGAAAATGATGAAGATAAAAAATAATAAATAAAGGGTAAGTACGAGGTTGGAATTTAAATAAAAAAATCCAACCTCAAACTTTAGTAAAATAGAAAAATAAGTTATAAAGTTTAAATAGTAATAAAATATTAAACAAATACTTAAAAAGTTTCCAATTGTATTTACAGCTAGAAAAGAATAAAGTAAAATAAAATGGTGACTAAAAAAATAAATATAATAGATAAAATAATAGTAAAAAATAAGAAAATTTGAGAATACCTAAATAAAAAATGTTAGAAAGAGGAGGAAAATAAAAATGGCAAAAAGAGATTATTACGAAGTTTTAGGTGTAAATAAAAATGCAACAGATGACGAGTTAAAAAAAGCATATAGGAAACTTGCAAAAAAATATCACCCAGATGCAAACCTAGATAACAAAGCAGAAGCAGAAGCAAAATTTAAAGAAGTAAATGAAGCATATGAAACATTATCAAATCCACAAAAAAGAAGAATGTATGACCAATTTGGACCTGAAGGACCACAAGGCTTTGGAGGAGGAGCTGGTGGACCATTTGGAGGACAAAATGGATATTATTCATATAGCAGTTCTGGTTTTGATGGCTTTGGAGATTTTGGAGACTTAGGAGATATTTTTTCTTCATTCTTTGGAGGAGGTTTTGGAGGAAAAAGTTCAAGAAGACAAAATGGACCAAAGAAAGGTGCTGACTTAAATCTTCAATTAGATATAACATTTGAAGAATCTTTTTTAGGAGTAGAAAAAGAAATTATAATAAATAGAAATGAAGAATGTACTAATTGTCATGGAACAGGAGCAAAACCGGGAACATCTGTTAGTAAATGCCCAGAATGTAATGGAACAGGTCAGGTAAGGCAAGTTCAAAATACAATATTAGGTCAAATGCAAACTACGAGAACTTGTGCTACTTGTCATGGTAGTGGAGAAATAATAAAAGAACCATGTGATATTTGTAGAGGAAAAGGTAAAGTAAGAAAACAACCAAAAATAAAAGTAAAAATACCAGCAGGAATAGACAATGGTCAAACAGTAGTATTAAGAGGAGAAGGAGAGCCAGGAGAAAAAGGTGGACCAAAAGGAGATTTATATATTACAGTAAAAATAAAAAGACATAGTATTTATACAAGAAGTGGAAATAATGTAATATGTGATATTCCAATAAGTATAACACAAGCAACTTTAGGGTCAGAACTAGAAATTCCTATGGTTGATGGAAGTAAAGAAAAATATAAAATACCAGAAGCAACACAAACAGGAACAAAATTTGTTATAAGAAATAAAGGATTTAAATCAGTTAACTCAAATGTTGTAGGAGATTTTATATTTAATGTAGTAGTGCAAACACCTAAAAGATTGACAAAAGAGCAAAGGGAATTATTAGTTCAATTAGCAAAAACTATGAATGAACAACCACCAATCAAAAAAAGAGGAATATTTGGCTAAAACTCTTTACTAATACTAATAAAGATAGTATAATAATAAAAGCAAATTGTAAAAACAAAATGTAAAAGGAGGAATTTTTATGCAGTGCGTGAAAATTGAAGGTCCATTTAACAATTATGAGGAGGAAATCAACCGGATAATTAAAGAAAAAAGAAGAAAAAACATGTATATTAAAGATGTATACTTAGAAAATCAAACAATATGCATGAGCTTTTCGTTTAATGAAAGTAAAGCAAATAAACAAAGAAACATCATTGTTCAAGGAAATACAAAAAAATATGAAAGTAAGCAACAATTTATAAAAAATCAAACAGATAAAAGAAGAAACCTTTGCGGATCGTATTTTATCACTTGGAGTGTGATAAATTGTATTGAACTTGATGGAAGATATCTCTTGTTCTTAAAAAGAAAGAGAAGAGGATACCATAGAAAAAAAAGAAGAAAGTAAGAAAAAAGCGAAAACAACTTATGTTGTTTTCGCTTTTATAATTTTTTACTAGACATATTGAGTAAAAAAATATATAATATAAAGGTGAAATAAAGAACATATTAATAGTAGAAATAAAAAGGAAAGTACATAAATATTAAAGAATTTTAAATTTATAAATCATAAGTGAAATCTATTTTACCTAAAAGGAAAGGATTGATAGATAAAATGAAAAAGAAAGTATTATTTATATCAAGTACAGGTGGACATTTAAATGAATTATTACAATTAGCACCTTTATTTGATAAATATGCCTATAATATAATAACAGAAAAAGATAAAGCGAATGAAGGACTAAAAGAAAAATATGGAGAAAAACTATATTTTTTGCCATATGGTACAAGAGCAAAATTATTTACATATATATTCAAATATTTATACTTATGTATAAAAACAGTATATTTATATTTTAAAATAAGACCAAAAGTAATAATAACCACAGGAACACATACAGCAGGACCAATGTGTATATTAGGAAAAATATTTGGAAGTAAAATAATTTATATAGAAACATTCGCAAATACAAATAAAAAAACAGCAACAGGAAGATTAATTTATCCAATAGCTGATTTATTTATTGTGCAATGGAAAGAAATGCTAAAACTTTATCCAAAAGCAGTATATGGAGGTTCGATATATTAATGATTTTAGTTATGTTAGGAACTCAAAATAATAGTTTTCATAGACTATTAGAAGAAATTGATAAATTAATAAAGGAAAATATAATAAAAGAAGAAGTGATAGTACAAGCAGGATATACAAAATATGAAACAAACAATATGAAAATAATAGACTTAATGCCAAAAGAAGAATTAGAAGAATTACAAGATAAAGCAGATTTAATAATTACACATGGAGGAGTCGGGTCAATAATTTCTTCATTAGAAAAAGGAAAAAAAGTAATTGCAATACCTAGATTACATAAGTATGGTGAACATGTAAATGACCATCAAAAGGAAATTGTAGAAAAATTTAATAATGATAGATGCATAATAGGAATTAATGATGTAAAGGAATTAAGAGAAGCTATAATTAAATCTAAAAACTTTATTCCAGAAACATATGTGAAAAATAATCAAAAGATGTTAAATATAATAGAAAGTTTTATAGATAAAATATGAAGCAAATATAAAATAAATTGGAAAAATGTAAAATAAAGAAAATTTGATTATAAGAAATAAAAAATATAATTGATTAAAAATAATGATAAAAAACTAAAATTGTTATAAGTAAAATATAATTTAACATAATAATTATATTATGAATTAACTATTATATAATGGTTTATGGGTAACCTTAAAAAACCTAAATATAGAATACAAGGAGATTATGAATATTAAAAAAATTAAATATTCATATAATAACTAAAAATGGAAGAAGAAAGACTAATTAATCCAGAATTAGAAAACAATGGAGAAGAAAGATTAGAAAACTCTTTAAGACCAAAAACCTTAGACGAATATATTGGACAAGATAAAATAAAAGAAAATATGAAAATATATATTCAAGCTGCCAAAAAAAGAGGAGAACCGCTAGACCATGTTCTTTTATATGGACCACCAGGTTTAGGGAAAACAACACTTTCAAATATTATCTCGAACGAAATGAACTCAAATATAAAAATAACATCAGGACCAGCAATAGAAAAACCAGGAGATTTAGCAGCACTACTAACAAATTTATCAGAATTTGATGTTTTATTTATCGATGAAATTCACAGATTAAGTAAAAGTGTTGAAGAAATTTTATACCCAGCACTAGAAGATTATACATTAGATATAATAATAGGAAAGGGACCTAGTGCTAGGTCAATAAGATTAGATTTACCAAAATTCACATTAATAGGAGCAACTACAAAAGCAGGGTCACTTACAACACCATTAAGAGATAGATTTGGAATTGTACATAGATTAGAGTTATACTCAATAGAAGATTTAACAAAAATAGTAAAAAGGTCAGCAGGAATATTAGAAGTAGAAATTGAAGAAAAAGCAGCAATAGAAATTGCAAGAAGGTCAAGAGGAACTCCAAGAATTGCAAATAGATTATTAAAAAGAGTAAGAGACTATGCAGCAGTTTTAGGAGATGGGAATATAACAATAAAAATAACAAAATTAGCACTAAATAAACTAGAAATAGATGAATTAGGACTTGATGAAATAGACAGAAAATTATTAGAAACAATGATAGTTCAATATAATGGAAGACCAGTAGGAATAGAGGCATTAGCTGCGACAGTAGGAGAAGAAGTGGATACAATAGAAGATGTATATGAGCCATATTTAATCCAAATAGGTTTTATTGCAAGAACTTTAAGAGGAAGAATGATTTTGCCTCCTGCATATAAACATTTGGGGTATGAATATAGTGAATAATATTAGATTATAAATTTATAATATAAAATTTATGAAAATAAAAAGTCCACAGTGTTAAGTAAATTATATCATGTTACTGATAAAATTAATAGATTAAGGTTTATGGGTAACCTTTTAAAAACCTAAATATATTATACAAGGAAAATAAAATGTCAATAGATAATCTATATGTATTTAAAATAGACTTTAGAGGAAGAGGTGGATTTGCAAGTTGGTATTCGAATTTAGAAGCTAGAATAAATAATAATAAATTAGAAGTAGAGCATAAAATTTCTAAAAGCAATGACATGCTTAATACCCTAAAGAATTGTTCAGGAATATATAATATTGGTGAGATAAAATCTGTTAAATTTAGTAGCAAACCATTATATGGAATTATATATATATTACTAGATTTATTGATATTTTGTTGGATAATTTATAGTGTTGTAAATGGAATATCTGCTAGTGGAATAGAAGTAGGAATAGGTTTGTGGATAGTTATTAAATTTGTATCAAGAATAAAGACAATAAAGGTTACATTTTTTAATGGAAAGAGTATTCATATTCCAATTAAAACATTTTTGGGTAGATATTCTTCAATAGATTATAAAGAAGCGGTAGCTCAATTTATGAATACTTTGAAAAAATATTAATTTAAAAGCATGTAGGATAGGAGTTATAAAAATGAAATTATTATTACATACTTGTTGTGCGCCATGTAGTGTATATTGCATAGATTCTTTAAGAGAAGAGGGAATAGAACCAACTGTATATTGGTTTAATCCAAATATTCATCCATATATGGAATATAAAGCAAGAAGAGATACATTAAAGGAATATACAAAAAGCATAGAGGTAAAAGCAATTTTTGAAGAAAATTATGGACTAAGAGACTTTTGTAAAAATGTAGTAGGAGATTTAAATAATAGATGCAAAAACTATTGTTATCCGGTCAGATTAGAACAAACAGCAAAATATGCAAAGGAAAATGGCTATACACATATATCAACAACTTTATTAGTAAGTCCATATCAAAATCAAGAAGCAATAGTTGAAGTAGGAAAACAAATGGCAGAAAAATATGGAGTAGAATTTCTTTATAGAGATTTTAAAGTAGGATTTAGACAAGGACAAGCAAAGGCAAGAGAATTGGGATTATATATGCAGAAATATTGTGGGTGTGTATTTTCAGAGGAAGATAGATATAGTAAACAGATAAAAAGAGATTTGGAGGAAATGAAAAAATAATAAAGAAATTTAAAATATTGCAATAATAAATTATGAATATTATAGAAAATTCAACTGCTTAAAAAATTAGAGTAGTCAAAAAGGAGATGAGATTTATTTGAATAATAGTTTGCAAGAAAGTAATAATAAAATTATAATTTATACAACTGAAGATGGACAAGTTGAAATTGAAGTAAGACTAGAAGATGAAAATGTATGGCTTACACAAAATTCAATGGCTGAACTATTTGATACAACAAAACAGAATATAAGTTTACATATAAAAAATATTTTTGAAGAAAATGAATTGAATGAAAATTCAGTTGTCAAGGAAAACTTGACAACTGCCAAAGATGGAAAAAATTATAAAACAAAGTTCTATAACTTAGATTTAATTATATCAGTAGGATATCGTGTAAAATCTGTTCGTGGTACTCAATTTAGAATATGGGCGAATAAATTAATAAAAGAATATTTGATTAAAGGGTACAACTTGAATGTAGATAGATTTAAAAATAATGGTGGAGGAGTATACTTTGAAGAAGTACTAGAAAAAATTAGAGACATTCGCTCATCAGAAAAAGTTTTCTGGAGAAAAATATTAGATATTTATGCAACAAGTGTAGATTATGATGCAAAGGATGAAAAAACAAGAGAATTTTTTAAAACAGTGCAAAATAAAATGCATTATGCAGTTCATGGAAATACAGCAGCAGAAGTGATATTTAATAGAGTAGATAGTGAAAAAGAGAATATAGGATTAACTAATTTTAGAGGAAATAGTCCTACAAAAGCAGAAACAGAAATTGCGAAAAATTATTTATCAGAAAAAGAATTAGATTTATTGAATAGAATGGTATCAGCTTATTTAGATGTAGCAGAAATTAATGCTTTAAATATGCATCCTATGACAATGAAAGACTGGACAAAAGAATTAGATGGATTTCTGACAATGACACATAAAGATATATTAGAAGGTACAGGAAAGATATCTCACGAAAAAGCTTTGGAAAAAGCACACAGAGAATATGAAAAATATATGAAGTCTCATTTAACCCAAGCAGAAAAAGATTATCTTGAAATAATGGGAGAGGATATAAAGAAATTAAAATAGAAAACTAAGGAGAACCAAATGAAGCAAAAAAAATGGGCCCCAATAATAAAGCCAATCTTTATAATATTGTTAATAATATCAACAATACCATCAATAATATACTTAATTCAAAACAAAACAATATTAAATTTTGATAAATATTTTACAATCCTATTTAATGATACAGACAAAGTTGAACAAGCTTTAATATATATAATTATACTTGCAATAATCACAACTTTATATGTAATAATATTAAAAAATAGAGACAAAATATTTAAAAATATAAAACAAGTATATATATTTATAGCAATTTCAGCTACAATATGTATATTTATAATACCTTTTATAAGTTCAGACATTTTCTATTATCTAGGAATAGGAAGATTAGATGCAAAATATGAACAAAACCCATATTATACAACAATAACAGAATTTGTAGAAAACGAAGATAATGAAAAATATTTAGAAAATGATACAACATTAGCAGCGGGACATTCAAATCCATGGTCAGATACAACAGTAGTATATGGACCAATATGGACATTAATATGCAAAATAATAGCAGGAATGAGCTTTGGAAATATAGATATAGGTCTACTCTTATTTAAAATTTTAGGAGTATTAGTACATATATTAAATTGTTATATAATTTACAAGTTAACCAAGAAAAAAATATTTGTATTATTATATGGATTAAATCCATTTATTTTACTAGAAGGAATTGTAAATGTGCATAATGATATATATATAATAACTTTTGTTTTAGCATCAATATATTTTTTACTAAAAAAGAAAAATATATTAGCAAGTATAACATTTTTGGCCTTAGCTACAGCAATAAAATATTTTACAATACTGTTATTACCATTTATAATAATTTATCATTTTAGAGATAAAAAACCTTTAGAAAGATTTAAGAATTGTGTTATTTATGGAATAATATTTATACTAATAATGATAATACCATATTTATTATACATACAAGATTGGACAGTTTTAATGGGAATATTTACACAACAAGAAAAATTTGCAAAGAATTTTTACATAATATTAATGGAATATTTCCCAACAATACCTAATTTAGTAACAACTGTAAATAAAACATTACTAGGAGGATTTATAATAATATATTTATTTACTTGTATAACACTTATAAATAAAAAGCAAATAAAATTTGGAAAAGAAATAAGAAAATGTGAATATTTTTTAATAGCATTTTTATTCATGCTAATAACAAACTTTCAACCCTGGTATATAATGTGGTTATTCCCATTATTAATGTGGCAAAAAGCAAAAGATATAAAATTGATTACACAAATTTCTATAATAAGTCAATTTGCAAATAGTATATTTATGATAAATGGAGAAGGATGGCAAAATGGCACACCATTTACATTTTTTATGTTGTTAGGATTTTGTGTATGTTTATTAATACAAGGGAAAAAGGACATTAGAGATGTCTAGTAATTCCAAAATGGAGGAGAAAAAGTGGAAAAATTAGTTTTAATAGATGGAAATAGTATCATGAACAGAGCTTTCTATGGAATAATGGGAAGCAAAATGCTTATGACTAAAGACGGAAAATATACAAATGCTGTATATGGATTTTTAGCGATACTATTTAAATTGATGGAAGATATAAACCCAGAATATATGGTGGTGGCTTTTGACTTAAAAGCTCCAACAGCAAGACATAAATTATATGAAGGGTATAAAGCAAATAGAAAAGGAATGCCAGAAGAATTAGCAGAACAAATGCCTATAATCAAAGAAATCTTAAGAGCAATGAATATTGATATAGTTGAAAAAGAGGGCTATGAAGCAGATGATGTTTTAGGAACTTTATCAAGATATGGAGAGAAACAAGGTTTAGAAGTTACAATATTATCAGGAGATAGAGATACCTTTCAACTTGCTACTGATAAAGTTACAATAAGAATTCCAAGAACTAAAGGTGGAAAAACAGAAACAGATTTATTTGATAGAGAAAAAATAAAAGAAACATATGGACTAGAGCCAAAGCAACTAATAGATGTTAAAGGTTTACAAGGAGATACTTCAGATAATATTCCGGGAGTTCCGGGAGTAGGTGAAAAAACAGCATTATCACTAATACAAAAATTTGGTTCTATTGAAAATTTATATGAAAAAGTAGAAAAAGAAGAAGCAGGACTAAAAGGAAAACAAAAAGAAAAAATAGAAAATAATAAAGATTTAGCATTTCTATCAAAAACATTAGGTACAATAAACTTAGAAGTTCCTATTGAGGATAATTTAGAAGATTTTAAAGTAGAAGAATGGGATAAAGAAAAAGTATTAGAAATATTTAAAGAGTTGAATTTTAATAGATATATAGAAAGATTTAATTTAAAAGGAAATGCACAAAATACGAAAGAACAAAGCGGAGAAAATAAAGAAGAATTTAAGATAGTAGATAAAAGTATTGAAGCTGTATTAGAAATAATAAAAAAGCAAAAAGAATTAACTTTCTACTTAAAGAGTGAAAAAGAAGATGGTAATAACTTAACTAATTTAGCTAATTCAGAAAAAATAATAAAAGAGAAAATTACAGCTATAAGCATATATAATAAAGAAAATAATGAAACATACTATTTTGACTTTAATGAAGAAAAAGAAATATTTAAATTTAAAGAAATTCTAGAAAATAAAGAAATCTTAAAAACAAGTATAAACTTAACTAAAATATATATTTTACTAAGACAAATAGGAATATTAATAGATGGAATAGAAAATGATATATCAGTTGGAGCATATATATTAAATCCTACAAACAATAAATTAGATATAAAAAATTTAACAATGCAATATTTAGAAATAGATACAGAAGAATATATAGGTGTAGAAGAAAATGAACAAGAGCAATTAAATTTATTTGAAGAAAATACAAAGCTAAAAAATAATGATAAAAAAGAATCTTCAGCATATGTATATTTTATAGAAAAGATAAATGAAAAAATATTAGAAAAATTAAAAGAAATAAATGCATATGAACTATACAAAAATATAGATATGCCAACAGTAGAAGTCTTATCAAGTATGCAATGGAATGGAATGTATATTGATGAAGAAGAATTAAAAGAATTTGGAAAAGAATTAACAGAAAAAATAGAAATACTAACAAAAGAAATTCATGAAATGGCAGGAGAAGAATTTAATATAAATTCTACTAAGCAATTAGGAGAAATTCTATTTGAAAAAATGAAATTAACAGTTGTAAAGAAAACAAAAAACGGTTATTCAACAGATGTAGATGTTTTAGAAAAATTAAAATCAGAAGACCCTATAATAGAGAAAATATTAGAGTATAGACAATTAATGAAACTTAATTCAACATATGTAGAAGGATTAAAACAATATATAAATCCAAAGACAAAAAGAATACATTCATTTTTCCATCAAACGATAACAGCAACAGGAAGAATAAGTTCAACAGAACCAAACCTTCAAAATATACCTACAAGATTTGAATTAGGAAAAAGAGTAAGAAAAGTATTCAAACCAGAAGAGGGAAAAGTATATATAGATGCAGACTATTCTCAAATTGAATTAAGAGTATTGGCCCATATTTCTGAAGATGAACACATGATAACTGCATTTAATAATAATGAAGATATTCATAAACAAGCGGCTTCAAAAGTATTTAAAACACCACTAGACGAAGTAACAAAAGAACAAAGAAGTAATGCAAAAGCAGTAAATTTTGGAATAGTTTATGGAATAAGTGACTTCGGCTTAGGGGAGCAATTAGGAATCTCAAGAAAAAAAGCAAAAGAATATATAGACGAATATTTGAATGAATATCCGGGAATAAAGAATTTTATGGATAATATAATAGAAAAAGCAAAGGAAGAAGGATATGTAGAAACACTATTTAATAGAAGAAGATATATTCCAGAATTAAATTCTAAAAACTATATGGTAAGACAGTTTGGAAAAAGAGTAGCAATGAATACTCCAATACAAGGAACAGCAGCAGATATAATGAAGATTGCGATGATAGATGTTAATAAAGAAATCAAAAAAAGAAACTTAAAATCAAAAATAGTATTACAAGTACATGACGAAATGATGATAGAGGCACTAAAAGAAGAAAAAGAAGAAATAAAAGAAATATTAGAAAAGTCTATGCAAAATGCAATAGATTTAAAAGTACCGTTATTAGCAGAAATATCAGAAGCTTATAATTGGTATGATTGTAAATAAGAAAAAATTAAATTTTCTACTTTTATTATATTTGTTGTAAATATTATGTATAGAAACAAATAAGTAAAAAAGTAATTATAAGGGAGATGTTTTACTATATAGTTATTCAAAAAAATAAAGTAAAAAATATAGTTTTGAAAATTAATATATGTTTTTATGTTTATATTTTAATTAAAAGATTAATGTATTTACAGAAATTAATTATATTTTTTGAGTAAAATATTTAATGAGTTTATAGGTAAATCCGAATAAAAACCTAAATAAGTTTATATAAGGAAGAGAATGTTGAAGATACTAAAAAGTAAGATACTAATAGCAATATCAATCCTTTTAATATTTATAATTTTTATTATAGCATACAAAGAAAAGATACTTAAAATAATATATCCAAAAACATATAGTGAAATAGTAACAACATATGCAGAAAAATATGGAGTAGATTCAAATTTGATTTTTGCAGTTATAAAAGCAGAAAGCAATTTCGAAGAAAATGCAGTTTCAAGTAAATCTGCAATAGGATTAATGCAAATAGTAGAAAATACAGCTCTTGATGTTGCAAGGAAAAATAATATAGAAATAAAACAAGAAAATATAAAAGAAGAATTATTAAATGTTGATAATAATATTAATATTGGTACAAAATATTTAGAAACATTATTAAAAAAATACAATAACTTAGAGGTAGCACTAGCTGCATATAATGCAGGAATAGGTACAGTAGATAATTGGATTAATAAAGGAATTATAAATAAAGATGGATCTGATATAGAAAAAATTCCGTATAAAGAAACTAATAATTATGTAAGGAAAATTTTACGAGATTATAAGATTTATAAAGAAATATATAAAGAAATATATAAATAAATATATAAATAATAAAATTAAATATTATATAATTCTATATTAAATACAATAATAAAGAATTAGTATAATATAAAGTAAAATGTAATGATTTAATTAGAATATTATGTGGAAAAACAAAAATATGTCATAATAAAATATTTGTATTTGCAATAAAATTGATATTGTAAGTAAAGTATATAAGGACTTATGAGAAATAAGAAAAAATTTTATAAAAATATTGAAAAATTAACACTATTGTAATATAATTGAAACGAAAATGTAATATTAAAAATGAAGAAGTAATAAAGTAGAATATAGAGAAGGGAAGATATGCAAATGTTTAAATTTGGACAAGATGTTGGAATAGATTTAGGAACAGCAACAGTAATTGTATATGTAAAAGGTAAAGGAATAGTTTTAAGAGAACCATCAGTTGTAGCAGTAGACAATCATACAGGAGAAGTTTTAGCAGTAGGGCAAGAAGCAAGAAGAATGTTAGGAAGAACTCCAGGAAACATTGTAGCGACAAGACCATTAAGAGATGGGGTTATATCAGATTATACAGTAACTGAAAAAATGTTGAAACACTTTATAAATAAAGTTTGTGGAAAGTTTATATTTGCACCACGAATTATGATTTGTATCCCTTCACAAGTAACAGAAGTAGAGAAAAAAGCAGTAATAGATGCCGCAACGCAAGCAGGTGCTAGAAAAGTATGTTTAATAGAAGAACCAATAGCAGCAGCAATAGGAGCTGGAATAGACATATCAAAACCATGTGGAAATATGGTTGTTGATATTGGAGGAGGAACTACTGATATAGCAGTAATATCATTAGGTGGTTCAGTAGTAAATACATCATTAAAGGTTGCAGGAGATAGATTTGATGAAGCTATTGTAAAATATATTAAGAAAAAACATAATATTATGATAGGAGAAAGAACAGCAGAAGACTTAAAAGTTAATATAGGTTGTGTATATCCAAAGATACAAGATACAGAAATGGATATAAGAGGAAGGGACTTAGTAACTGGCTTGCCAAAAACAATAACAGTACATTCAAGTGAAATGCTAGAAGCACTTATAGAACCAGCAATGATGATAGTAGATGCAGTTCATTCTGTCTTAGAGAGAACACCACCAGAATTAGCAGCAGACATAAGCGATAAAGGCATATATATGACAGGTGGAGGATGTTTAGTTGATGGTTTAGATAAATTATTACAAGAAAAAACAGGTATAAATGTAATGATAGCTCAAGATACAGTATCATGTGTTGCGATTGGTACAGGAAAAGCTTTAGATAATTTGGATGCTTTATAAAATATAATAAAAACTTGATGTCGCATTAAGAAATTCTTTTCTCAATGCGATATTTTATAATTTTTACTATATAAATAATTAGTATTATAAATAAAATATTACAGTTTAATAAAAATATAAATTGTTTGTTTATTTTACTTGTTGTATACAGAAAAATCCTATATAAAGCCAAGATAACAGATGATTTTTTCTTATACGATAAAAAAGTTTTTTATTTAACTGTGACAATAAAATGTAAAAATAATAAAAAAAGATATAAATAAATTTTGAAAGGTAATAATAGAATGGAAAATAAAGAAATTAAAAGAAAAAACACGGTATCTTTTGTTACATTACGGTTGCAAAGTAAATCAATATGAAACAAATGCAATGACACAAAAATTCATAGAAAAAGGATACCAAGTAATAGAACATACAAAAAAAGCTGATATATACATAATAAACACATGTACAGTTACAAATATGTCAGATAGAAAATCAAGACAAATGCTAAGAAGAATGAAAGAACAAAACAAAAATGCAATAGTTGTAGCTGTTGGATGTTATGCACAAGTAGCTAAAGAAGAACTGAAAAAAATACCAGAAATTGATTTAGTATTAGGGAATAATGAAAAATTGAAGATTACAGATTATGTAAAAGATTACATAGAAAAAAATGAAAATCAAATTGAAATAGAAGATGTAATGAACTCAAAAGAATTTTATGATTTTGGAGATGTAACATTCACAGAAAAAACAAGAGCAGTAATAAAAATTCAAGATGGATGTGATAGATTTTGTTCATATTGTATTATTCCATATGCAAGAGGAAGAGTTAGAAGCAGAAAACCTGAAAGTATAGTATCTGAAATAGAAAAAATAGCAAAAGAAGGAATTAAAGAAGTTGTAATTACAGGTATTCACATAGCTTCATATGGTAAAGATTTTAAAAATGACTATAAATTAATAGACTTATTAGAAGAATTAAATAATATAAAAGGAATAGAAAGAATAAGATTAGGTTCAATAGAACCACTATTAATTACTGAAGAATTTGTAAATAGATTAAAAAAATTAGAAAAAGTATGTCATCATTTTCATTTATCCTTACAAAGTGGTTGTGATGAAACTTTAAAGAGAATGAATAGAAGATATACAACAAAAGAATTCAAAGAAATCGTTGAAAGATTAAGAAATACATATAAAGATGTAATGTTAACAACAGATATTATAGTTGGATTCCCGGGCGAAACAGAAGAGGAATTCAAAGAAACCTATGAATTTTTAAAAGATATAAAATTTTATAAAATGCATATTTTTAAATATTCACCAAGAAAAGGAACAAAAGCA
>CAUWFY010000011.1:0-18090 GCA_963558115.1 uncultured Clostridia bacterium | reverse complement strand
CTCCTATTTCTCCTTCTCCACTAAATGCAAATCCTTCTTTTCCTTGCATTGTTATTAATAAATTATTAGCATCTAGTCCAATTTCTATTCCGTCTATCTCTATATATTCAACCTTACCTTGTTTTACCTTACTTGCTAAATCCATTTGATTTTTCTTTGAAATTTCTTCTCTTATCTTAGGAATTAATTTTCCATATTCTTTTCCTAAGACTGGTAAATTTGGTTTTATTTCAAAGTTGACATAGTCTGACATTTCTGCTCCTAATTTAACCTCTTTTACATTTAGTTCTTCTTTTACTATATCTGTATAGTATTCTGGAAGTGTGTCTATTGATATTAACATTTCTGATAATGGTTGTCTATTTTTTATATTAACCGCATTTCTTGCGCTTCTTCCTAATTTTACAATTTTATAAGCTAAGTCCATTTCAGCTTCTAAGTTTTTATCTATTACACTTTCATCTACTTCTGGCCATTCGCATAAATGTACACTTTCTGGTTTTGTATTATCTAAATTTATTACTAAATTTTGATATATTTCATCAGTAATAAATGGTACAAATGGTGCTGAAACTTTTATTAATGTTGTTAATACATTATATAATGTTACATATGCTCCTATTTTTTCGTCATTTAATTCTTGACTCCAGAATCTTTCTCTGTTTCTTCTTACATACCAATTTGATAATTCATCTGTAAATTCTTCTATTTCTATTGCTGCTCCTGTAATATCATAATTATCTAACTTACTGTCTACTTCTTTTACTAAAGTATTTAATTTTGATATTATCCATTTATCCATTATATTTGTTATTTTAAAATCTTTATATTTTAAAGGATTAAATTGGTCAATCTCTGCGTATAGAACATAGAATGAATATACATTCCACAATGTACTTAAAAATCCTCTTTGAGTTTCTTTTACATTGTCTATTGATAGTCTTGTTGGTAACCATGGACTACTACATGTATAGAAATGCCATCTAGTAGCATCTGCTCCTACTGTATTTAATAATTCCATTGGGTTTACACCATTTCCTTTTGATTTAGACATTTTTTGTCCTTTTTCATCTAGTACATGACCTAATACTACACAATTTTCAAATGGTGTTTTGTTAAATAATGCTGTTCCTACTGCTGTTAATGTATAGAACCATCCTCTTGTTTGGTCTATTGCTTCTGAAATAAATCCTGCTGGGAAATTATTTTCAAACATTTCCTTGTTTTCAAATGGATAGTGCCATTGTGCAAAAGGCATTGAACCTGAATCAAACCAACAATCTATAACTTCTTTTGCTCTATGCATTTTTTTGCCACATTTTGGACATTTTAAATCTACTGCATCAATATATGGTTTATGTAATTCTATATCTTCTGGTACATCTATTCCTTTTTCTTTTAATTCTTCGATACTTCCAATACATTCTCTATGTCCACAATTTTCATCTTCACAAGTCCAAATTGGAAGTGGTGTACCCCAATATCTATCTCTTGAAATTCCCCAGTCAATTACATTTTCTAAGAATTTACCAAATCTTCCTGTTTTTATTGTTTCTGGATACCAGTTTACTTTGCTATTATTTTCAACTAAGTTATCTCTTAGTTTACTCATTGCAACAAACCAACTTTCTTTTGGATAATATAGAAGTGGTGTATCACATCTCCAACAATGTGGATATGAGTGCAAGTGTTTTTCTTTACTAAATAATTTATTTTCATTTGCAAGCCATTTACAAATATCTTCATTACAGTCTCTTACAAATCTTCCAGCCCATGGTTCTACTTCTTCTACAAATTTTCCTTCTTTATCTACTAAGTTAATAAATGTAATTCCATTTTGTTTTGCAACTAAACTGTCATCTTCTCCATATGCTGGTGCTATATGAACTATTCCTGTACCATCAGTTAATGTAACATAGTCTCCATGTATTACCTCAAAAGCTTTTCCTTCTACTTTTCCAAATGGTATTAATTGATCATATTTTGTTCCTAGTAATTCTTCACCTTTAAATGTTTTTATAATATCATATGGTGTTTCTCTTAATACAGATTCTAATAAATCCTTTGCTAATATATAATTTTCATATTTTGGCTCTTCATCAGTTCCGATATTTGCTTTTATTTCTACATATTCATATGCTTTATTTACACATAATGCTAAGTTTGATGGTAGTGTCCATGGAGTTGTAGTCCAAGCCAATATATATGTGTTTTCTTCTCCTACAACTTTAAATTTAGCTATACAAGTTAAATCTTTTACATCTTTATATCCTTGCGCAACTTCATGTGATGATAATGCAGTACCACATCTTGGACAATATGGCATTACTTTATGTCCTTCATATAAAAGACCTTTATCCCACATTTGTTTTAAAGCCCACCATACTGATTCAATATAATTATTGTGATAAGTTACATATGGATTTTCCATATCTACCCAATAACCAACTTTATCTGTCATTTCTTCCCACATATGAACATAGGTAAAAACACTTTCCTTACATTCTTTTACGAATTTTTCTACTCCATATTCTTCTATTTGCTCTTTACCTGATATTCCTAATTTTTTTTCTATTTCAAGCTCAACTGGTAATCCATGTGTATCCCAACCTGCTTTTCTTATAACTTTATAACCTTTCATTACTTTGTATCTTGGTATTAAGTCTTTCATAACTCTTGTTTCAATATGTCCTACATGAGGTTTTCCATTTGCTGTTGGAGGTCCATCATAAAATGTGAAATATCTTTTTCCTTCATTTTCAGCAAAACTTTTTTTAATTATGTCTTTTTCTTTCCACATCTTTGATACTTGATTTTCCATTCCAACGAAACCATCTTTTAGTTCTACTTTCTTATACATAAAATTCCTCCTTGTTTTCTATATATTTAAAATATTAAATATCAAATTTAAACATCAAAAAAAGCTATTTATCCTATATAAATTTAGGACGAAATAGCTTTTAAATTCCGTGGTACCACCTATTTTAGCAAAATTATAATTTTTATTACATAGAAAAAATTTATTTTTATCTTTATTATATATGATTTTTCCTTTTAGTTATATTTTTGCTCACTCATTTTATCTTTAACGCAGATTTACGATTATGCTTAATTTTTTATGTTTTCAGCATAACAACAGTTAGGTGATAATAAATAAATTTTACTTACCAAATTTTCAGCTTCCTTTGGCTCTCTTTTTAAGATATTGTTTTATTTATCTTGTCCTAACTTTAGTTTTTAAATTGATTTTTAATATTATATCATGTTTTTTTCATTTTTCAAGTATTTTAATAAAACTTTTACAAAAATTAGTTACAGGATAATGGTTTTTATTGTAGAGAAGCTGGAAATAGTTGATAAAAAATATAATTAAAATAAATTAAATTCTAATATTAAATTTATTTTCAAGCTTTAATAAGAATTAAAATTTATAATATTTCTTCTATTTACTAAAAATAAAAAACTATACAAAAAATATATTTTATATTTTGTATAGTTTTTATTTTTAAACTAACTCTTTCTCTGTTTGTGTTTCTTCTGACACATCTGCTATTTTTATATTTCTTACATGGTTTATTTTTTCCCATGTTACATTTCTTACAAATAAACATTTAAAGTTAATCAAAATCCATGTTAGTAAAAATAGTGGATAACAAAGTAATCCTTTTAACATTGGTTTTATTTTTCTTCCATCTAGCCACATTGCAAACATTCCTACAAATATAGGTAATACAAATGTTGGCACTAAATAGAATAATATATTTTTTACTAATTCTGCTGTTGTAATTGCTGCTGAGTTGTACATAACAAAGTTTGAAAATAATAGTAATAATGTAACTACAAACATTGGTATACTTCCTACTATATATAGTAGCCCGTCTAAATTCATCATATTTTTATTTTCTTTTGCTGCAACTGCTAATTGTTTTGTATAAGTTTTTATACATTGCATATGACCAACTGTCCATCTACTTCTTTGTGACCAACTTTGTTTAAATCCTGTTGGTTGTTCATCATATACTATAGCATCTGTTGCCCAACCTAATTTTTTACCTTTTATTATTCTCTTTAATGAAAATTCAATGTCCTCTGTTAATGTTACTGTATCCCAACCTTGTGGTTTTACTACATCAAATTTAACCATAAAACCTGTTCCATTTAATAATGGTGATAATCCTAAATTATATCTTGCTAAGTGATAAAATCTATGCATTTGCCAATAAAATATTGCATATCCTGCTGTTATCCAGTTGTCTGAAGGATTTTTTATATCTCTATATCCTTGAACAACATCTTCTCCTTGGCATAATTTTTTATTCATATTTTTAATGAAATTTTTATCTACAATATTATCTGCATCAAATACAAAGAATGCATCATATGGAGCATCTTCTTTTATTTTTTGTTGTAGAAACCAATTTAATGCATAACCTTTTGTTTTTTTAGTTTCATCAAATCTTTCATATACAATAGCTCCTGCTTCTCTTGCAACTTTTGCAGTGTTATCTGTACAGTTATCTGCTATTACATATATGTCATATAGTTCTTTATTGTATGTTTGTTGTTTTAAACTTTCTATTAAATTTGCCACAACTGCTTCTTCATTATGTGCTGGTATTATAGCCATAAATCTGTGGTCTTTTTTTACTTTTAATGGTTTTTCTTTTAATTTTACTAAAGAACATAAGCTAACTAATACTTGATATAACCAAAATATTGTTATAATCCAAACTAGGGCTTCTCTTAGTATATATAAATAATCCATTTTTTTACCTCTCTTTAAATAATTAATAATATTGCTATATATTATTATGCTACCTTTATAATTATACTATTATTGGGAAAATATTGCAACGATTTTGGTAAATTTTAATAAAAATTTAATAATATTTTATTGAAATTTTCTTAAGCAATATCTAAAATTTAATTATTATTTTATTTATCTATTTCTGTTAGGCATAAAGTCTTCATTATATTCTTCTTCTATTTTTGCTATTATTTGCTCACTACTTAAGTCAGAACTATTACTTTCTTTAATTTTTTCTTCAAATTTCTGCTTAGCATATTGTTCATCTGGCTTACCATCTTTATATAATCCTAACATTTGGGCTAATTCATAAAATGTAATTTTACTTCCACTTTCTAGTTTTATGTAGCCATTCTCCATTCTTTCATTTTCTGGTTGATGTGATTTACTATCTTCTTTTCCATCTAAATCTTCTATCTCTAATTTTTCACATTCTTTTCCTTCAACTTCATGACTTTTGGCTTCTTGATAACTTCTTTCAACTGAACGATATCCTGTTGTATGTTCTCCTTCTAACTCTCTTTCTTCATCAGTTCTTTCCCATACATTATCAGTTTCTAGTTGTATATCCAAACTTTTATTGCCTTCTATACCTTCTCCTCCTAAAGTTTTTCTTGGAGAATGATATACTTGTAATTCTCCATATTGTCCATTTTTTATTGAAAAGCTCCCATCCCCTATTTTAAATCTAGATAATACATCATCTTTTTCTATTTTTCCATCTCTTGAAATTTGATAGTTTTCTTCAAGTGGGTTGCTTCCTTCTTGATAATCTTGCTCTAAGTCAATAGGAACTACAGTTCCATCTGTTGCTATTGCCACAAATGAATATCTTGTAGTATTTTCTTTTGCAATATCTCCGTTTACATTTTTCAAATTATCCATTTGATCTGATTCAATTATTCCCATTTTAACAAAGTTTTTTCCTTCTAATTTAGGCATTTTTCCTTCATCTGAAATTAATTGACCCAAATCTCTAATATCTGTAACCTTATCATTAAAATTCATTTCTTGCTTTATTGTTACATTTTTTGTTGTTCCTAGTATCTTTTGCTTTTCTTCTATATTTTCTTTTTCCTTCTTTTGTTCTTCTTTTTCTTTATCTTCTAATTTTTCATCTAATCTAACAGTTGCAATCCTTGTAATAGCTTCATCATCATCAATTTGTAACAATTTTTCTAATGCATCTACTTGTCTTGCTTCATAATTAGGTTGAATATTTTTTAGTTCATTTTCATCAATATTATCAATTAAATTAACTATTTCATCTTTTATATTATCAGATAATTCATTTTCTAAAGTATTTTCTTTAAATAAAATTTTTGCTTCCATTCCATACATTGTTATAGGATCATATATTCCTATACTATTATTATCTAAAAAATATTCATATTTATCATTTTTCTTTGTTACACTTAATATTTTTTCTTCTTCGCCTACTTTTATTTTTCCAATATACTTCATTATTTATCCTCCGATACTTAAATTATATAAACCTATTGATTTAATTATATCATACAAAAAAACTCTTTCAAGTGATTTATACTAAAAAACTTAAATTTAATTTCAAAAGCCAAAATTTTTATACTCATAAAAAACATAATTATTAAAATATTATTAAGATTAACTAAAATATTGTTATTGTCATATTATGTATGATATAATTAAAATTAGAATAGCTATTAATTATGCAATACAAATTTGAAAGAAAATAAAAATCTTTCATTGACAAGAAAGGAATATATCTTTTATGAAATTTAATGACACTAATATCCTTAATTATTTTAAAGAAAATGAAAAAGAATTTTTTAATATAATAGATGAATTAATACAAAACGAAACTGTACAAAAAATGAAAAATTTCAGACAACATTATGAAACTACTTGTTTTGACCATTGTTTAATTGTTTCATATTATTGTTATCTTATTTGTAAAAAATATGGTTTAGATTATGTTTCTGCAACTAGAGCCGGTATGTTACATGACTTATTTCTATATGATTGGAGAAAAAGACAAGATGATAGAAAAGGTCTTCATGCTTTTACTCATGGAAAAACTGCTTGTGAAAATGCTTGCAAAATCTTTAATCTGAATAATAAAGAAAAAGATATGATTATAAATCATATGTGGCCTGTCACTTTAGCAATACCAAGGTCATTTGAAGGACTTATTCTAACTTTTGTAGACAAATACTGTGCAACTTCCGAAACTTTTGAAGTTTTAAAGTCTAGAATGTTTACTAAAAAAATGTTTAGATATGCCTACGTATTTTTAAGTTTAATTATAATAAGAATTTAATTATAAAATTAAATTCTTACTAGATAATTTATTTATTGTAGAGGAGTTTAAAATAGTTTATAATGACGGCTTTTAGGGATTTTTGATGTTCGACTGAAATGAAGATTAGAATTGGTTAGGTTTTCGAATGAGGAATGCTCACGGTACCTGAAGTATGAAGGGGTCTGAGTGAGAGAGGCTCATGAGAAAGCCTTACCAATTCTTTCTGAATGGAATAAGTAGTCAAAAATCCCAAAACTCCATAATTATAAATCATTTTCGACAGCTAATTTTTAAAAACCTTTATCATATAACATAAATTCAACATTTCTTTTAATATCTTCTTCTCTTTTTCCAACTTTTATAATATAATATCAATATAATAAAAAATATAATTATATTTTTTACTATACTTTATAATTATATTAGGTGATTTTATGAAAAAAATTTTATTCAAAGGCTGTGGAACAGCTATCTGCACACCATTTAATGATTCTGGTGTAAATTTTGAGGAGTTTAAAAAATTAATTAATTTCCAAATTGACAATGGCGCTGATGCTATTATTGTTTGCGGAACAACTGGTGAAGCTTCTACTATGACTACTGAAGAAAAAATTGCTACTATTAAATGTGCCATTGAAACTTCTAATGGTAGAATCCCTATCATTGCTGGTACTGGTGGTAATAACACCAAACAAGTTATTGAATATTCTAAAACAGTTGAAAAATTAGGAGTAGATGGTCTTTTAATTGTAACTCCTTATTATAACAAATGCACTCAAAATGGTTTAATTCTTCATTATACTGCTATTGCTAACGAGGTATCAATACCTATAATTTTATATAGTGTACCTAGCAGAACTGGAGTTAATATTGAACCTAAAACCTGTTTAGAACTTTCAAAAATTGAAAACATTGTCGCAATAAAAGAAGCTAGTGGAAATCTTTCTCAAGTTGCTGAAATTGCACAATTATGTGGTGATAATTTACATATTTATTCAGGTAATGATGACCAAATCTTACCTATTTTATCTTTAGGTGGATTAGGTGTTATTTCTGTTTTATCTAATATAGAACCACAATATACTCATGATATTATTCAAAATTTCTTTGAAGGTAATATTACTCTTGCAACTCAAATGCAATTAAAAGCTTTGCCTTTAATAAAAGCTCTATTTTCTGAGGTTAATCCTATTCCTGTAAAATCAGCTTTAAATCAAATTGGCTTTAATTTTGGAGCTCCACGATTGCCTCTTACAGAAATATCTAGCGAAAAAGAAGCTCTACTTGCAAAAGCTTTGAAAGAATTTAAATGCTAGTAATTAATTGTTAAAAATAAAAACATGGTTATTTATCAAATATTTCATCAATTTTAAATTTTAAAAATTAATTTTAGTAATTAATTTTTAGAATTATAGAAAAATTATGAATGATAGAATTATAAATTTTTAACTAATAAATGGAATTATTGAAATATAAAATTAAAATATACGATAAAAAAGTAGAATGAAAGGATTATAATATATATTACAAATATTATTAATTATACATAATTATCAATATATTATATAAATATGGTGAATTTATGATAAAAGTTTTAGTGAATGGTTGTAATGGAAAAATGGGAAATATAGTTTGTGATTTAGCTTTAAAAAATGATTTATTTGAGCTAATAGGAGGATTTGATATTAATTCTAATATTAATTGTAATTTTCCTATTTTCACAAGTATTAATGATATAAATATAAAACCTGATGTTATTATAGATTTTTCTATTCCTGTTGCAACTTTAAATATATTAAATTATGCAATAAATGAAAGAATTCCTATTGTAATAGCAACAACTGGATTTACAGATGAGCAAAATAATTTTATTGAAAAATGTAGCAAGGAAATTCCTATTTTTAAATCTGCGAATATGTCTTTTGATATTATGGTTATGAAAAAAATTGTATCTTATCTTGCTCCTATATTTAGAGATACAGATATAGAAATAGTTGAGACACATCATAATAGAAAAATAGATAGTCCAAGTGGTACTGCACAAATGTTAGCTGATAGTATTAATGAATCTCTCGATAATAGTTTGCATTATGAATATGATAGACATTCAAAACATCAAAAAAGAGATAAAAATGAAATTGGAATAAGCTCTATACGAGGTGGTAATATTGTTGGTGAACATGAAGTAAAGTTTTTTGGAGAATTTGAAACTTTCGAAATAAAACATACTTCACATTCTAGAAATGTATTTGCAGAAGGTGCTTTGAAAGCAGGTCAATTTATTGTTGAGCAGTCTGCTGGACTATATAACATGGAAGATTTATTTTCAATTTAAATAAATAACTTACTACAATCATTGAAAAAAGAATTTACTGAAAAAACAGTAACAGAAGATTTGAAAAGAAAGTATAATCTCAGTATAACTACTAATGAAGCTAAAAAGATAATACGGGAATATGTGAGGAATGGATTAATAACTTTTACCTTACATTCTTATAAATGGGTGAGATAATTCCTAAAAAATCAATAAAAATCTCCTAAGTTTATTAAATAAGCTTGGGAGATTTTTATAAATTTATTAAATAATTTTATATTATTCAGCTTTTTTTTCTGGTGCAGCTTCTACTGTTTCAACTTTTTCTTCTTTTACTGTATCTACAACTTCTTGAGCTACAACATTTTCTGTTTCAACAGCTGGAGCTTCTTCTGGAGCTGATTCTACTGCTGGTTCTTCAACTAAATCTTCTTTTACTATAATTTCTCTGTTTTCAATTCTAGCACCTACTTGTTCTTTAGTTTTAGCTGCTTTACCAACTCTGTCTCTTAGGTAATATAATTTTGCACGTCTTGCTTTACCAACTCTTACTAATTCTACTTTTTCTACTAATGGAGAGTGTACTAAGAATGTTTTTTCAACACCTACTCCATATGATGTTTTTCTAACTGTAAATGTTTGGTTAAGACCTCCTCCTTGTACTTTAATGATTATTCCTTCAAATACTTGGATTCTTTCTTTATTTCCTTCTTTGATTCTTACGTGCACTTTTACTGTATTACCAACTTTTAATTCTGGTATTTTATTTTTTAGCTGTTCGTGTTCAATAGATTTTATAATATCCATTTTAGAAATTCCTCCTTCTTCTAGTGTCAGAGCTAAATTTTAAATTTACTCTGCATTTTTATTTTTTATTAATTCTGGTCTTTTTTTCTTCGTTATTTCTAACGATTTTTCTTTTCTCCATTTATTTATATTTTTATGGTGTCCTGAAAGTAATATTTCTGGAACTTTTTCTCCTTCAAAAACTTCTGGTCTTGTATATTGTGGATATTCTAGAAGTCCATTTGAAAAACTTTCTTCTTTTATAGAATCTTCTTTCAAAACTCCTTCTACATATCTGCTGACACTATCTATTAATACCATTGCAGGAAGTTCCCCTCCTGTTAATACATAATCTCCTATCGATATTTCCTCATCTACAATTTTATCAAGTACCCTTTGGTCTATACCTTCATAATGACCACAAAGTATAATTAAATGTTCTTCTTTTGATAGTTCTTCTACTTTTTTTTGGTTTAATGTTTTCCCTTGTGGCGACATATATATAACTTTTGCATTTTTTTCTTTAATAGAATTATATGCATTATATACAACATCTGGTTTCATAACCATTCCTGCACCACCACCATATGGTGTATCATCAACTTTTTTATGTTTATCTTTAGAAAAATCTCTAATATTTATCAAATTGATATTTATTATATTTTTTTCTATCGCTCTTCCTATAATGCTTTGCTTTAAATTTTCAAACATTTCTGGAAAAAGTGTTAAAATATCAAATTTCATTTTTAATATCCTTTCAATTTAAACATAAGTACATTAATGTTTTTAATTTTAGATTACATTAATCCTTTAATAATGTGAACTATCATTTTTTTATTTTCCATATCAATTTGTTTAATAACATCTGATATTGCTGGTAAAAGAATTTGTTTACCTAATTCATTTTTTACTACATATATGTCATTACTACCAGTATTAAATATGTCTTCGAGTTTTCCTAATAAAATATTTTCATCTGTATATACATCTATTCCAATCAAATCTACTATGTAATATCTATCTTCTTCTAAATCTTCTACTGAATCTCTAGAGACTTTAAGATAACTATTTCTTAGTTTTTCTGCTTGTTCTACTGTATTTATAGATTTAAATTTTACTAAAACCATATCTTTATGATATTTTACTTCTTCAATTTCATATTCAATTTTAGTATTATTTTTTTCAACATATACTTTTTTTAAATCATCAAATCTTTTTATATCATCTGTAAAAGGTTTTACTTTAATCATTCCTTTTATTCCAAATGTATTTACTATTTGACCAATTTCTAAATCTGATACCATATTCTTTTACTCCAATTATTCTTCTATAAATTCAACAGCAACTTTCATTTTTTCTTTTCCTGCTACTGCTTTCATTACAGTTCTGATAGATTGTGCAATTTTGCCTTGCTTTCCTATCACTCTACCCATGTCGCTTTCTGCAACTTTAACTTTAAAAGTAATTGTTTTATCTTCTTTTACTTCTTCAATTTCAACTGCATCTTTATTTTCGACTAGGTTTGAAATTATTGTTTTCAATATTTCTTTCATTTTTACTATCATTCCTTTCTCTTAAGGATACATTTCATAAATAATTTTAACTTTATATATTTGGTGTTCCTATAAGAGTTTTATTTTAAGTAATATAAAGAAAAATTAGTTAGCTTTTTCGATTAAAGCTTTAACTGTATCTGTTGGTTTTGCACCATTTTTTATCCATTTTTCAACTTTTTCTTTATCTAAAACTATTGTTGCTGGTTCTGTCATTGGATTGTAAGTTCCTAATTTTTCAATTATTTTACCATCTCTTGGAGCTTTTGAATCTGCAACTACAATGTGATAAAATGGAGCTTTTTTCTTTCCTTGTCTTTGTAATCTGATTTTTACCATTATTTTCACCTCCCGAATCAGTGTTAAAACTGTTTTTATTTTATATCTATAAATTTAAAAAGTTAATAACTAAATTATATTATTTAAAATTTGAAATTTTTTAAAGTATTTTCATCAATGCCTCTCATTAATTTCTTCATTCCACCTTTATTGTTTTTCATTTGTTTCATCATTTTTTGTGTCATTTCAAAAGATTTCATAAATTTATTAATGTCTTGTACTGTTGTTCCACTACCTTTTGCAATTCTTTGTCTTCTACTTGCATTTAAAAGTTTTGTATTTCTTTTTTCTTCTTTTGTCATTGAACAAATAATTGCTTCTATTTTTTCAAATTCTTTATCATCTACTTTTAGGTCTTTTATTTGATTCATTCCTGGTATTAGTTTTAACAATGATGAGAAAGAACCCATTTTTTTAACTTGTCTTATTTGTAATAAATAATCGTCTAAGTCTAATTCTTTCTTTTTCATTTGCTTTTCTAACTTTTCAGCTTGTTCTAAATCAAATGACTCTTCTGCTTTTTCTATTACTGATAATATATCTCCCATCCCTAGAATTCTTTGTGCCATTCTATCTGGATGAAATTCTTCCATATCATTAAGTTTTTCACCTGTTGCTGCAAATTTTATTGGTTTTCCTGTAACATTTTTTACTGATAATGCTGCTCCACCTCTTGTATCACCATCTAGTTTTGTTAGTACAATTCCATCTATTCCAACAGTATCGCTAAACTTCTGTGCTACATTTACTGCATCTTGACCTGTCATACTATCTACTACAAGTAATATTTCATGTGGTTTTACATTGGATTTTAAGCTTTTTAATTCTTCCATTAATTCTTCATCTATATGAAGTCTACCTGCTGTGTCTAGTATAACAACATCATTTAATTTTGACATTGCAACTGACATTGCTTGTCTTGCAATATGAACAACATCTTTTGAGTTTTCGTTTGCAAATACTGGTATGTTTAATTGGGCTCCAACAACTTGTAATTGCTTTATAGCTGCTGGTCTATATACGTCACATGCAACTAATAGTGGTTTCTTTCCTTGCTTTCTTAATAAATTTGCAAGTTTTCCTGCTGTTGTTGTTTTTCCTGAACCTTGCAACCCAACTAGCATAATTATTGTTGGTGGATTTGGAGTAAAACTAATTTTACTTGTTTCTCCCCCTAATAATTGAACTAATTCATCTTTTACTATCTTTACAACTTGTTGACCTGGTGTTAATGATTTCAAAACATCTTGCCCTAAAGCTTTTTCTTGAATGGTACTAATAAATTCTTTAACAATTTTATAGTTAACATCTGCTTCTAATAATGCAAGTTTTACTTCTCTTAACATTTCTTTTAAATCTGAATCTGTAATTCTTGCTTTTCCTCTAATTTTTCTTGTTATTTCTTGTAATCTAGAAGATAATCCTTCAAAAGCCATATTTTTCAACTCCCATTCTTTTTTCACTTTAGTTTAAATTATAAAGCGATACAATTTAATTCATTTTTTATGTGTTCTAATAAATTTGCAACTTGTTCATCTGAATATTCTTTTTGGATTTTTGTAATTTCCAATAAAATATTTTCAATTTTCTTTTCTTGTTTCAACATCCTTTTCATAAATAATAGCTTTTCTTCATATTCAAAAAGCTTTTTTTCCCCCTTTTTAATATTATCTCTAACAGCTTGTCTTGTGATGTTTTTATTCTCTGCTATTTCTGATAAAGATAAATCTTTGTTATAGTAGTCATCTATGAATTCAAATTGTTTTTCTGTTAATAAATTACCATATAAGTCACATAGTACACTTATCTTTACATTTTTCTCCATATATACTACCTCTTTCCAAATGTAATGCTAATATACTTTACACCATTTTTAGTGATTTGTCAAGTATTTTATAAAATTATATAAATTAATTTGAATTTTAAATTTAAATTCAAAAGGACTATCTTAGAATATGACAACATTTCTAAAATAGTCCTTTTCGTATTTTACATAAAATCTACTAATCTTTATTTACCAATAAAAGTTCATTAATAATTTTCTGCTTTTATTTCAAAGTATGCTTTTGGATGGCTACATACTGGGCATATTTCTGGTGCTGATTTTCCAATTACTATATGTCCACAATTTCTACATTTCCATATTCTGTCACCATCGCGACTGAATACTAATCCTCCTTCTACATTTTCTATTAATTTTTTATATCTTTCTTCATGTTCTTTTTCTATTTTTGCAACTTCTGAGAATAAATATGCAATATGGTCAAATCCTTCTTCTTTTGCTTCTTTTGCCATTCTATCATACATATCTGTCCATTCATAGTTTTCTCCTTCAGCAGCTGCTTGTAAGTTTTCTACTGTTGATTTTATTTCTCCACCTTGTAATAATTTAAACCACATTTTTGCATGTTCTTTTTCATTATCAGCTGTTTCTTGGAATATTGCTGCTATTTGTTCATATCCTTCTTTTTTTGCTTTTGCTGCAAAATATGTATATTTATTTCTTGCTTGTGATTCTCCTGCAAATGCCTCCATTAAATTTTTTTCTGTCTTTGTTCCTTTTAAATCCATTATAAATTCCTCCTTAAATTTATTTTTATGGTACCGATGGTGGGACTCGAACCCACATGGTTTCCCGCTGGATTTTGAATCCAGTGCGTCTACCAATTCCGCCACATCGGCAAATCAAATTACCAATATATATTAGCACATATATTGGTAATTGTCTACTGTTTATTAAATATTTTTTTAATTTTCGGATTTTTAAAAATTTTCTGAATAGCAGATTTTTTTGAAATTTATTTTTTACTCTTCTTCTTTTATATCCATTTCATAAACAGTAATCGTTTTTACTGTCATTTTTGAAAAATCATCTTTTTCATTTTCAAAAGAAAGTATTCTAAATTCCTGCTTTTCTTTCTCTAATAATTCTGTTTTTGATAAATCTACTAAAATATTACTTGATATATCTTGCCCTAATGGCAAAGTTTTATTTTGATTATCATAAAATATTATATTTGTATAACTAATTGCATTAATTCCTCTTTTTAAATTTACTTTATATAAATTTATTTTATTTTCTTTTTGTTTTATAATATTTTCTATTTCAAATTCCGGATTTATATTAAAAACATTGAAACTATTTTGATTTAATTTTTCATTTACAAATGCTTTATATACTGGCAAATCTTCTGTTACTACTACTTTATTCAGAGCATTTTTTACTACTTTTACAACTTCTTCTAATTTTGCTTTATAACCAATTTGCTTTGTATTTTTATTTACTTCTAAAATATTAAACTTATCTTTTGCTATTTCTCTATGCTTTTTATTTCCTATTTTAGAAATCTTTGTAGCATCTTGCGAAATTCCACCAAATATATTAAATTCTTCTACTTCATCTAAATTTGATTCTTCTTTAGCTTCTTTTTTTATATTTTTCAAACTTGTCTCTATTTCTTTTGGTAATATTTCATCATTTTTTATTTTGTTTAATATATCTATTAAATTAGTTGCTGTTATATATATATTATCTGTTTCTTCTTTTGATAATGCTTTTCTTTGAACTTTATCCATTGTTTTCCCAAAATTTTCAAGGTCTTCGTTATAATCAAAAATCTTAGTTATTTTTTTTATTATATTTACTTCTTCTCTTTCACCTTCTGCTAATGCTGCTATTTCGTCTTTATTGCTAAACTTCCAAAATTCAAAAATACTTCTTTTATGACTGTCAATTTCTTCTATAAATTTTGTTGCATTTTCTATTTTCTTTGCCATATTCTTATTTCTTAATTTTAGTGCATTTATGTCCATTAATATATTTTTTATTTCATTTTCTTTTCTTTCATATTCTTTGTACAATTCTATTAGTTCTTCAATTGTATAATTCTTCTTAGTTTTTATTATATTTTTTTCTGTAAATTCTTTTTCTAGCCCTTGGTTTTCTCCATCTTTTTCTTCTTTTATCATTGCATCTATTTTTGTTTTATTTTTCTTTTTACTGTATTTAAAGTAATATTTAAATTTACCCAAAAAGGTTTTTTTACATTCTAAAAATGTTGATATTTGTTTTTCTTTTGCTAAATATTCTATTTCTTGACCTGCCGATTCTATTTTTAATTTTTCTAATTTCTGTTTGTTTTCTATTATTAAATTTTCTATTACATCAATTTCTTCAATCCCTCTATTGTATCTGTCGTTAACCCATTCAGAAATTGTTGTATATTCAATTTTTTCTCCATTATTATAAAATTCTATACTTCCAGCTTTTGTTATGTTTGTTTTAAATTCAAAATAATGTGGTAACTCTGTTTGTAATATGAACATTGCTTTTAGTAATTTATAAAATTGATTTGCTTCTACTAAACTATTTAATTTTATTTTATATGCACTTTTTATTTTTCCATATACTTCTGTTTCACCTACTATTTGTATTGAAACTTTATTGCTTTTATCATAAACTTCATATATTAAAGGCCAATCTTTTGTAAATAGCCATACATAGTTTTCTATATCTTCGTATTCTTTCTTTTTTAGATAATCACTTTGATACGATACATTTCTAACAGGTACAAATATTTTTCCTGCTTTTTTCTTTTCTAATTGTTTTTTTAATAAGAAGAAAAAAGTTGAATAATCTGAATCTTCTGTTGGAACTAGCATAAAGTATTTATCTGTATTTTGTGCATAGTATATTTGCCATAAGTAATTTCCTTCATATTTCACTTTAAATGGTATTTTTTTATTAAGATTTGCTTGCTCTTTTTCTATTTTTTCAATGTCGTCAATTTGCACTTGTTTTAACATTTTTAAAAAGGTAGTATGTTTTAAAAAATTTTCTTCATTTGTATCATCCAAATAATCTATAAGTGGACTTGCTTTTTTATATTTTTCTTCTAAGTCGTCCATTCTATTTGTAGGAGATAGTAATATTTGTATATCTTTTATTGGTATAAATCTATATTGCCTATATTGTTTTTCATTATAAAATTTTGGTATTCTAAATTTTAAATCTTCAAATTCATTTATTTGTTTTTGTACATTTTCTAAATCTATTCCTAAATAATCTAATTTTTCTTTTATTTCATCTTTTTTATCTATTGTTTTTTTAGGCAATTTTCTAATCTCCCTTCTGTTTACTTTATTATTTCATAAAAATTCTTTAACTGATACCCATTTTCTTCTAAATATTGTATTATTTGCGGTAATGCTTCTACTGTCGCTTTTTTAGCTTGTGCATCATGCATTAATATTACAACACTATTTTTATTTTCTACTGTTTCTTGTAGTCTTTGCATTTCAAATTCTATTGTTGGTTTTCCGGTTTCTGCATCTCCATTTAATGCATTCCAATCTATATGCAATATATCATTTTCATTTAATAATATATTTGCTTGGCTTTTAATTTCTGCATATTTTCCACCAACTAATCCTCCCGGGAATCTAAACAAATGTGAATTATATTCATTTTCTTCGATTGCTTTTTTTATTGAAGCTTCACATTGATTATATTCGTCTAACACAGATTGTGGTGATTGGTATATTGAAGAATATATATGTGAATAGCCATGATTTGCTATATAATGCCCCTCTTCATATATTCTCTTTACCGTTTGTGGATATTTGTCAACATTTGTTCCTAAAACGAAAAAAGTTGCTGGTACACTTTCTTGTTTTAGTATGTCTAATATAGCCGATGTATTTGATGATGGACCATCATCAAAAGTTAAAAATGCTCTTTTTATATCAGATTTATAGATATTATCTATATTATTTCTTCCTGCATTTGTTAATTTAGGTAATTTTTCTTGTCTTTTTTTCTCAATTTCTTCTTGCTTCTTTTTTTGCTCTTCCTTTAAAATTGATAATTGTTTTTCATATTCTTTATACACTTTATAATTATTTGACATATCTATTATATTTTTTGTTATAAAAATCAAACAAACTATTATTATTAAAATCATTACTACTAAAATTACTTTATTTCTATTTATTCTAGATTTTGGTTGTA
>CAUWFY010000010.1:0-18372 GCA_963558115.1 uncultured Clostridia bacterium | reverse complement strand
TCATAATCATTTGCTTTGTCAAATACACTTTCTATTTTTTGTTGTATTTTTTCTACCATTGGTTTATCTGTTTTATTTAGTTCATTTTGTTTATCTAATAAATACGTGGCAATAAAAGTTTTCATTTCTAGATTTGAGCTTTTTAACTTTGTTGATAATTCTTTTTCATTACATATAATTATTGTTTTTATGTGATCATGCTCAACAAAATTATTTATATATCCTAATATGTCAATTACATCTACATTTGCTCTTTCTAAGTCATCAAAACAAAGTACTTTATCATCAGTTGAGAAAAAATTAGCATAGTCCAATTTATCGCCATTTTGTGTTACACCAAAAAAATTTGCCATATCTATTCCTGTTTTAGCATATTCTGGTATAGTAGATTGTTCATTTGCATTCATAATTGTGTAGTTTCAATAAATATTTTTTTACTAATTTCTTCTAAGTTTGAAATACCATATAAAGACATATAAATAGTAGTAAATTTTTTTCCATTTAATTGCATACTTTCTATCTTTTTTCTTATTTTGTGATTCCAAAAATGAGTTTTTCCTGAACCCCATTCTCCATTTATCATAACTGCATAATCTGTATAATCTGATCTAACATAATCTAAAATACTCTCAACTAAATCTTCCACTATTTCTCCTCCTTTGTCCAAATATATATTTTTTAATCTTTAGCTACGGTAAAAACACCTATTTTACTTGGATTAGCTTTACTTAAAATTTTTGCACATTCATTTACAGTAGCTCCTGTTGTATATACATCATCTAATAATAAAATTTTTTTATTATTTAGTATTTGCATATTTCTTAATTCATATGCACCTTTAATATTTTCTTGTCTATCCAAACCATTTAAACTACTTTGTTCAACATTATTTTTTATTTTATATAGACAATTTTGTTCCAAGTTTAAATTAGCATATTTACATATTTCTTTTGCTAATAAATAACTTTGATTATATCCTCTTTTTTTATATCTCTTCCCACTTAGTGGAACTGGAATTATTGTATCATAGTTTTCTATGTTTTCCAAGATTTTTTTACTTTTTAACAAAATTTTTACAAAAGTAAAGTATATATACGATTTCTCATTAAATTTGTAATTTATTATCATTTCTCTTATTTTTCCTTCATATTTAAACAAGTACATTATCTCTGAAATATATATATTATCTTTATTAATCTCGTTTACTTCATTTTTTATATTTTCCCTTTTTGAGTATGAACTTATTTTTATAATATTTGCTTTTACTTTATCTTCTATGCTTTTAAAACACTTGCCACAAATCCAATTCTCACTTACTTTTTCACAAATTCCACAGACTGGTGGAAAAAATATGTTTAAAATTTTACCAAAAATCTTTTCATAATTAATTATTTCTTTGTCACTTGTCTTTATATTTTTATTATCTTTTTGTTGTAAATTTATATACACCATTCTCCTTTATTTTAATTAGATATATTTTACTTAACTACTTTATATAAATGCTTTTCCTTTTTATTTTATCTTCAAATCTAAAATTTATATAAATGCTTTTTGTCTCCGACCCCAAAATCACGACCTCAAAATCATCAACTTTAAAATTATTTTTTAAGTTTGTATTCTAGTCCTGTATTTCTTTTTTTGCTATCTATATTTTGAATCATATAATTTACTACATTGTCATTTCCAACAACTATTAACAATTTTTTAGCTCTAGTTATTCCTGTATATAATAAGTTTCTTGTTAATAATATTGGTGCAGATGGTGGAATTGCCATAATTACTACATCAAATTCACTTCCGTTGTGCTTTATGTATTGTTATTGCATAACTATGTTCTATTTGATCTAACTCTGAATAGTCATAATATGCTGTTTTATCATCATCAAATCTTATTTCTACAATTTTGTCTCTTTCACTTATTAATGTTATTGTTCCTATTTCACCATTAAAAACACCTTTTCCAACTTCTACATTTCCAGAAACAGATTCTCTTTCCCAGTCTATATCATAATTGTTTTTTACTTGCATTATTCTGTCTCCTACTCTGTATGTTGCTCCCATATTTGATTTTTCTGGTAAGTTTTCTAAGTTTGGATTTAGCTTTTCCTGCAAAGCTTTATTTAATTCTCTAGTTCCTAATAATCCTTTTTTTGTTGGTGTTAATACTTGTATGTTTTGAAAAAAATCATAATCTCCATATTTTTTTAGTCTTCCTGTACATAGTGATACTATTTGCATTAACATTTTTTCTTGCGAAGTTTCTTTTATATAAAAAAAGTCTTCCATTGTTTCTTCTGTTATTTCTCCATCTTCTTTGGATAAAAATTTTTCTCCATTGTTGACTCTATGAGCATTTAGTATAATTTTTGATTTTGCAGCTTGCCTAAAAATTTTATCTAAGTGAATTGTTGTTATTTGGTTCGATGATATTAAGTCTTTTAATACATTACCAGGTCCTACTGATGATAGCTGGTCACAGTCTCCTACTAAAATTAGTTTTGTTCCTTTATATATACATTTTAAAAGATAACTCATAACAAACATATCTACCATTGATAACTCATCTACTATTATTAAATCTGCATCTATTGGTGCTCCTTCGTATTCTGATGAACTTTGATAAAAATTATTTTCATCTATTTTTCCTATTTCTAGTAATCTATGTAATGTTGAAGCTTCTTTTCCTGTAGTTTCTGTCATTTTTTTTGCTGCTCTTCCTGTTGGTGCACATAAAACTACTTTGTTTCCTTTTTCTTCATAAATGTCAATTATACTTTTTATTATTGTTGTTTTTCCTGTTCCTGGTCCACCAGTTATTATAGTTACATTATTTTCATTTACTAATTCTATTGATTCTTTTTGTTTTTCAGATAATTCTATATTAGAATTCATTTCTACTTTTTTTAATGCTAATTTTATATTTTTTATTTTTTTAACATTAGCTGATTCTTGAAGTCTTTTTATTCTTATTGCAATTTCTTTCTCTGTATTATAGAAATAATTCAAATAAATCCATGTTCCTGTTCCATTATCTCTTTCTTCTATAACTATTTCATCTTTTGCCTTTAAATTTATTAATGCATCTTCTACATTTTCTGTCATTACATCTAGCAATGCTACAACATATTCAATTAAATTTTCTTTTAAAACACATGAATTGCCATTATATGTTGCTTTTATTAATGAATATTTTACTCCGGCTTTCTATTCTTTTATTATTGTCATAGCTAATTCCTAGTTCTAGTGCCATTTGATCTATTTGTTTAAAGTCTACTCCTCTTGCTATGTCTATTAAAATATATGGATCTGCTTCTATTTGTTCAATAGCATTTATTCCCAAAAGCTTGTATACTTTTTTAGCAAATTCTGCTCCTATTCCAAATTTTTCCAAGAAACCAACTATTTGCCATACTTCCCAGTTTTCAAGAAAACTCTCTGACATTTCTAATGCTTTTGCTTCAGAAATTCCTTTTATTTCTGATAATCTTTTAGGTTCAAATTTAAAGACTTGAATAGTTTCTTCTCCAAATTTTTTTATTATTCTTTTAGCTAATGCTTCTCCTATTCCTCTTACATTTCCATTTGATAAATATTTTTCTAAAGCACTTAAAGTTTGAGGCATCAATTTTTCAAAAGTATCAACTTTGAACTGCCTTCCATATTTTTTGTGTTCTACGAAATTTCCTATAACTTTTAAATTGTCTCCACTACCTACAAACGGTAAATATCCTACTATTGTTGTTAGTTCATCTTCTGTTTCAAAGTCTGCTATCATATAACTGTTAACTTCATTATAATAAACTATACTTTGAACTTCTCCTATTAATTCCATTAAATTCTCCCTATATTGTCATTTTTAGTTCTTTCATCGCTTCTCTATACTGTTCTTCATTTGGTGCTTTTCCATGCCAACCAACTTGATTTTCCATATATGAAATTCCTTTTCCTTTCACAGTTTTAGCTATTATACATACAGGTCTTTCTTTTATATTTCTAGCAACATCAAAAGCATCTATTATTTCTTGAATATTATGTCCATCTATTTTTATTATTTCAAATCCAAAACTTCTAAATTTTTCATCTATTGGATATGAACTCATTACTTCTTCTATTTTACCATCTATTTGCAAGTTATTATTATCAACTATTACACATAAATTATCTAGTTTATATTTAGCTGATGCCATTGCTGCCTCCCAAATTTGACCTTCTTCAATTTCACCATCTCCTAATATGCAATATACCCTATAATCCTTTTTATCCATTTTTCCTGCAATCGCCATTCCGTTTGCCGCAGATAGTCCTTGTCCTAAAGAACCTGTTGTCATATCTACACCAGGAATTTTTTTCATATCAGGATGACCTTGTAAATAACTATTTATATCTCTAAAAGTTTTTAAATCTTCTAATGGAAAATATCCTTTATGTGCTAATACACTATATAATGCTGGTGAACAATGACCTTTTGATAATACTAATCTGTCTCTATCTTCCCATTTTGGATTTTTTTCATCTATTTTCATTTCTTTAAAGTATAGTACTGTTAATATATCAGCAATTGATAATGAACCTCCTGGATGTCCTGAATTATGACTATATACTTCTTCTATTATTCCTTTTCGTACTTCTTTAGATACTTTTTCTAATTCTTTTATACTTTCTAATTTCATAGAAAATTTATACCTTCTTTCCTTAAATTATTAATATTGGAGACTATAATATAGTCTCCATCATTATAATACCTATTTTATTTAAAATTATTTTTTTGAAATTATAATATCATAAGCATCTGCAAAATCAAATGTTGCTGATGTCTTAAAAGCAGTTGTTTCATTAGGTTTTACTTCTCCAATATATCCAGAAAGAGAAGTAATTTCATTGTTATTTTTATCCAATACCTTAATATCTACTATATAATCTTTTTTAGTTTCTTTTGTAGTATTTTTTACATTAGCTAAAATAACAGTAATATTATCTTTTTCTGTTATTTCTATATCAGAAAACTCTAAACCGTCTACTTTTTTAATTTCTTTAGTTTTTTTGCTTATATTTAATTTAGTTCCATCCTCCAATACTGAAATATTTTCTTTTCTTTGGTTTTGTATTTGAGTATTATTATCTTTATTTACTTCTTCTATCTCTTCTATATTATTTTTATTTTTTAGAACAAAATATATAGAAGTCACAACTATTGTTATTATAGCAAGTATTAAAATTAATGTTTTCTCACTTTTTCTCATTGTCTTTCTAGTTTCTTTATTAGATATTTTCTTGCTATCTTTTTTTGTTTTTACCTCTTTTTTTACTTGATTTTTCTTTTGATTTTCTCCCATCTAAAATCCTCCTTTTCTTCCGTTAATTTTCCTTTTTTATAATTTTTTTAAGTCTATCATATTTTTTAGTTAAAAACAAGTATCCAATTAAAGCCTCATATGCTGTTGAGTACATATATTCTTGTACATTAGAATTTTTAGGTAAATGATGATTTTGTGTATTTCTTGCTCTTCTTACTATTTCTTTTTCTTCATCATTTAAGTCATCAAATATATTTTTTAAATTTTCTGCTTGACTTTTTGCTTTTACATATTTAATTGCTTCCATATGTAATTTATGTGGTTTCATATTGGTTTCATTTACTAATTTTTTTCTAATATATAATTCATAGACTGCATCTCCCACATATGCCCATACCAATGGTGATAACAAATTAATTTCTTCTTCTGGTCTATCTATTTTAAATAATTCTTCCATATTTCTTTATATAATTATTTAGTAATTATCCTTTCGCATTTTCTAGTGTTATTTTTCCTATTTTTCCATTTTTAAATTCCTCTAATAATATTCTAGCAGTTTTTTCTTCATCTACATTTCCACCAGCTATTATACAACCTCTTTTTCTTCCAATTAATAATAAAACTTCATATATGTTCTCGTTTTGTGCTTGATTTTGATTGCTTAAAATCCTATCTACTTCATGAACATCTAATTTATATCTTTCACATAGTTTATCTTTGTAGTTTTCTATTAAAAACTTGATAAGGTAATAAGCTATTTCTATTTTTTCTAAAATATCCTCTTTTATTGTTCCTGTAAAAGCTAAGTTTAATGCAACTTCTTCACTTTCAAATTTAGGCCATAATACTCCTGGAGTATCTAATAATTCAATTTTATCATTTACTCGTATCCATTGCTTTTGTTTAGTTATTCCTGGTTTATTTCCTACTCCTGCTGATGCTTTTTTAGAAATTCTATTTATGAAAGAAGATTTACCTACATTTGGTATCCCTAGTACCATAGCTTTAATTTTTTTGCCAATTCTACCTTTTTCTGCATATAAATTTAATTCTTTTTCCATTATTTTTTCTATTGTTTTAATTGCATTTTCAATTCCTCTACCTGTATTTGAATCAGTTAAAACTGCTACTATATTTTGTCTTTTAAATTCTTCAATCCATTCTTTATTTTGCTTTTCATCTGATAAATCACTTTTATTTAAAATTATTATTTTCTTTTTATTTTTTGTTATATTGGCAATATCCGGATTTCTACTTGATATTGGAATTCTTGCATCTAATAATTCTATGACTATATCTACTAATCTTAAATCTTCAGTTATTTGTCTTCTTGTTTTTGCCATATGTCCTGGATACCAATTTATATTCATTTTTAATTCCATTCCTCTCTCTTAAAGTTCAAATATTATAAACAATAGCCTATACTTTTGACATTATTTCTTTGCCTCTTTTTTAATTAATAAATTTAAATTCTATATTACATAGTTCTATAATTATTTTTGTCTGCTCTTTCATCTAATTGTCTATCAAATTTTTCATTTTTATAAAACCAATCTGTCTTTTTATCTTTTGGATTATTTTTTCTATTTCTATCTACTAGCATATCTAATAATATCGCAACTGGTAATATTATACCTATAAATGATACAAATAAATTCATAAATGTTGTTGCTGGTAATTGCCCTTCTGCTTCAAGTATTGTATTTACATTTTTTAATATATCTGTTCCAAAATACATTCCATATGATAACAAATATATTAATGCTCCTATCATTTTTCTTTTTACTACTAATACTATACACACTAATACTACAAATAATAATATTATCTCTAGAATTTTATTTAATGGAACTATTCCACCAAAATCTTGATGCAATTCTGCCATCAATGTTACTACTACTCTGAATGCCCAAAACATTACCATGAAACATGCTAATAACCATGTTGAAAAATTTTTCATTTGTATTTCCTCCCTATCTTTATAACTCATATAGTTTCTTTAGATATTTAATTTATTTTTAGTTTTGAATATCTTAATAATAATAATTAAAGACGAATGATATTCGCCTTTAATTACTATTATAAAAATTTAAATTAGTCTACGAAATCAAAATCATTTTTAAATTTTTCTTTAAAAATTTCAAATACTTTATTTAAAGTTTCTTCATCATCAATGCTTACATATGATTCTTCATCTAACTCATCTTCATCATTGTCTTCTACTTTTAGTATTACTACTTCACCCTCATCTTCTTCTCCTTCATCATCTACTGGTAATAATACAACATATTCTTCTTCATCTAACTCAATTAAATCTAAAAATTCAAATTTCACTTCGTTTCCTGCTTCATCGTTTAATATTACTATATTATCTAATTCTTCTCCATTCATATTTTCTTCCATATTTTTTCTCCTTTCAAATTTTATATTTCTATAATACATTAATTTTAAATATTTGGCAATATTTTTTTCTTATTTTACCCTTTATTTTTATTTATATACATTTCTAAAATATATACTGCTGATATAGTGTCTACTATACTTCTCTTTTTCTTTTTATTAACATCAAGAAAATTCATTGTTTTATGCGCCGCAACTGTTGTTAATCTTTCATCAATTGTTTCAATTTTTATTTTGTTATATTTACATTTTAATTTATGTATAAAATTTTCAGTTATTTCTGCTCTCTCGGTTTTTGCTCCATTCATATTATATGGCATTCCTATTACAAATGTATCAATTTCATATTCTTCTAATATTTCGTCTAATCTTCTTAGAACAGTTTTATCTGTACCATTTCTTTGGATGGTTTCTAGTCCTTGAGCTGTTATATTAAGTGAATCAGTTATTGCAATTCCAACTCTTGCATCTCCGTAATCTATTCCTAAGATTCTCATCTTAAACCTCGTCAATCCCTATATATTTTTTTACCATTTTTTCTAATAGTTCATCTCTTTCAATTGTTCTAATTTTATTTCTTGCGTCATTATGACTTGTAATATATGTTGGATCTCCTGATAATATATATCCGACAATTTGATTTATTGGATTATATCCTTTTTCTAATAGCGCCCCATATACCTCTTTTAAAATTTCTTGGCACTTAACATTTTCTTCTTTTTCAACTTTGAAGTTCATTGTTTTATCAAATTCCATAATTACCGTCTCCCTTCTAATATTATTTTTATAATGCTATATATTAGTTATGTCACTCTCATTTTCATCTGCATTATCTAAGTATTCTTCTAATTTTTTAAGTACTTCTTCTAATCCTGTACCTTTGTAATAAGAAGATAATACAAAATTTAATCTTGGAGAAACTTCCTCTGGCAATACTTCTTCCGGTTCTTCATAATTTTCATATGTATATTCTTCGTCATTTTCTGGTAAAGATATTTTCATTTTTTCAATATTTTCCTTTAAGTCATTTATAAAACTTGCTACTCCGTCTGCATCTACACCTGAAAATGCTATTACAAATTTAGGCCCCATATATCTTACAAATATATAATCAGGTGCTATATTACTTCTTACATATGCACTTATTTTCCTAATTATTTCATTTCCTAGTTCTCTACAATAATTTTTATTTATTTCCGTTAGATTAATTATTTTAAACATACATATTGTAGAAATTGTATACTGGTCTATAGTTCTTTTTCCTTCACCATATAAATATTCTTCTGAATATAATTCGCTAAACAAATCTTTTCTTACTATTGATTCAAGAGTTTTTTGATGTACTACTGTTTTTAATACTGATACAATATTATCTTTTATTACTTCCAATATTGTTATATCTACATTATCAAAATCATGTGGTGTTCCACTTTCCATTATCCAATATCCTATATACACATTATCTATATATAGTGGAAAAAATATTGCTGATTTTGCTCTACCAAATTCCATTTGTTGATATGGCAATCTTTCTTTTTCATTGTTAACAGTAACATATTTAGGAATAGCTTTTTCTATACTGTCTTTAAACATGTCTACATCTTGCAAAGATTTTAAGGAATCCCAATGTCTCTTGTCAACATTTGAAGCTTTCACTTCATACTCTGCTCCATTAAACACCACTATAGTTGAATATTTTATTTCATATTTTTCTATTAAAATTTCGTTAATCTTTTTAATTTTTTCATCAACCGATGATGCTTCTCCTATTGTACTCATAAAGTCTTGTAACACTTGTAAATTAGTAATTTTTTGGTTTATATTCTTGAATTTTTGTATTTTTTTATTTATTTTAACATTATAAATTACTAATACAAGCACTACTATTATTAGTATTCCAACAATTGCTACTGTTATCACTATTTATTTCCTCCTATTTAAAATTTTCTTTTCATTTGATCTAGTGTATTATTCATACTTGGCGAAAATGTACTATTAATTTGAGTATTATTAGCTACTGGTGGTCTATAGTTTGTTCCTCTTCCTGAAATTAGTGGATAAACCATATTAGCTAATTCTCGTAATATTTGCATAAAACTTTTAGAATATCCTTTTAATGTTATTTCACAGTTTATAATTCCTTCTAAATATTTTGTATATATATCTTCTTCAAAAGGTATTGATATATGTTTTATTAAATTTCTATCAAATAATTCTGTCATAAATGACATAGCAGGATCATTATAAAAAGCCATTCCGCCTATTATTGTTTTTTCTGTAATTCCTCTTACTTTTACAACTTTATTAAGTATAATTTTTAATTTCTTTTGTTCTAGAATATTTTTTGCTTTTAATTCTCTTAAAAATGCAGTTAATGGTTGAATTGTAAGTATATCTAATGTTTGTATTAAATATGTTTCTTGCGATTGCTTAAAATAACCTATTGGTGAATTATAATCACAATCTATTAGTATTACTGAATAGTTTTTTACTAGTGTTTGTAATATTTCATCTACATTTGATATAGCTTCATTTTCTTCTGGAAGTGATGTAAATACTGTTAAGTTTGGATTTACATTTATTCCATTTGCAATCCCTTTTGATAAATTCCTTATACAATCAGTTGCAATATTTCTTAATCCTTCTTCATTTTTTGTATATATATAATAAGAGTTTCTATTTTGTGTTGTATCTAATATTGCAACTTTTATTCCCATAGTTGATAATAATTCAGCAATATTATTTACAATAAATGATGTTCCATTTTTACTAGTTCCTACAAATGTAACTATCTTTTTATCTGCTGTCAATAAAGATGATATATCTATTGTTTGTACATATTCATTTTTTTGTTTTATCATTTGATTTTCAGTATTATAATTAGTATATTGATTAGCATTTAAATTTGCATTTCTATTATCTGCTACATTATAATTATTATTTGATTCATAATTTGTGAAAATCTCTTTATATCCACTATTGTCAGAACTATTATCATATTTTATATCTTGATTTTCTATTTTTTCTTCATCATCTTCATAAAAACCTGGTAACATTGTACTTTCATCATCTTCATACTCATCTGAAAAACCTGGTAGCATTGTACTTTCATCATCTTCATACTCATCTGAAAAACCTGGTAACATTGTGCTTTCATCATAACTATTTTCTTCTGGTATTGTTCCCATCGAAAACTCAAGATTGTTTTCTTGTTCAATACTTGGTATTTCTTCTATATTTTCAAATTCTGGTACTATTGATGTTTCTTCTATATGTGAGATGTTTTGTTGTTCTTCAGAAAGTGGATTTTTTCTCGGTCTACCTCTTCTTCTTTTAGCTGGTTGCGCTTGAGGTTCTTCTTGTGCTTTTTTTGTTTCTATTTCTTCAATCACCTCTGGAACAGAATTCTTTCTTGGTCTTCCCCTTCTTCTTTTTACTTGACTTGTTTGCATTTCTGTATTACTTCCTGTTGAAGCTCTATCAACCATATTTATTATTTTTCCACTTTTTTTATCTACAGTATTTTGAGTATTATTTGGCAATACTGGCATTATATTATTTTCTCTAGCTTTTATCTGGGTCACTTTTTGAAGTTGTTGGAGTACCTCATCATTCATAGATGTTGATTGTTTTGTTCTTGGTGAATTTTGTTGCACAACTTGTTTAGGTTTTGATAATTTTTTAACTCCATTTATGTTTACAGAAGAAGGTATTACAACAGGTTTTGACATTACTATTGTTTTGTTCTTAGATTTCAATAGTTTTTCGCTTGTTCCTTCTTCTTTTTCTTTTTCTTTATATCTTAGTGAATTAGATACCGTATTATTAAATGACATTATTTTTTGATATTTAGGTGAACGTTCCTCTAATACAGCTCTTACATTTAAAGGTAAAAATTTACTAATTATTCTCAGTTGAGTGTCATTGTATTGTGTAGCTATATTATTAAAACTTTCAATATATCTTTCTTCATTTTTTCCTAGGCTTTTATAATGCGTTAAAATATTTTGTATTTCCATTTCACTAACATCATTTTCATTTTCAGATTTATATTTAACCTCCTCTGAATCTATTTTGTAATAAGCCTTCGCTTCTTTTTTTACACGAGGTCTCTTTATTAGTTTACAAACATCTTCAACACTTCTGTCATTTCCTAGTATTGCATTATATATACCTATTCCAAACAATTTAACTAACATTGTTTCGGATTTTTCTCTTCTATCTGAACATATCAAAATAATTGGAATATCATTTCCTTTTATATTCGAAGCTTCATCACTTATACTATCTAACTTATCAAAAATAAACTTGTCTATTTGGTCATATTGTGTATGTGTAAAAGCTTCTAAATCTTCACTTATAACTATTCTGTCATAAGATTTATCTTTTTGTAATTCTTTTAAAATTGCATTAAAGTAATAAACATTTTTATGGGAAATTATTTCTTTATATTCCTTTTGATATCTTTTAATTATTGATTCTGAAATTTCTTCATTACTTACAGCAAATAAAACCTTCATTTGTTACCCCCTTCCAAATTTTACGAACACTGTAAAAGCCAGTGGTAATATTTGGCATATAATTAATATTGTTACAAAAGTTACTATAAGCCCCATACCTTTTTCCAAAGTATCTAGCTTTCTTATACCTATAACATATTGATGAATCGCTCCTATTGCAATTCCCAAAAAACATAGTGGTATGCTATATACTCTAACTAAATTCAAAATATAAGCAACTGTGCCATATGCTTTTGATCCATATTTTTCTTGATAATCTGCTATTGAATTCAATTCTTTTTCCTTTATTTCTACTATTTTACTTTCTGTTTGTTCGTCTAAAATACCTTCTGCTGCAAATACTTTTGATGTGAATGAAAATAGTCCAAAAATAATTACTAATACTGTTATAAATATTATTGTTTTTTTCATTATATTTAATGCCCCTTTCTACTATTTTGGCAATTTCCTTATTTTCTCATTTACTTATATATCATACAATATCTTTTATAAAATAGCAAGGAATTTTTACAATTTATTATATAAATATTTCATATGTTTATATACACTATTTGCCCAATTTTTGTCAGAAGCATATCTAGTATTAACAGCTGTTAAAGTAGCCCCATTATAATATGTACCTTGAGCTTTTTCTCCTCCATAAATTTCTGTTCCTTTTGGATTTAAATAGTATTTTACAAACACTCTTGCAATTAAATCTATGCACTCAGAATAATCAGTAAATTCATATGCTCCATTATATGGATTTGAGTCATATGCTCCATATCCAAATAAATTATTCTTTTGTAATGCAATTTTTGAGGTTCCCCATCCACTTTCATGTATTGCAACAGCAGCAACAAAAACTCCATTTATATTGTATTGTTTTTCTATGTAATAAAAATATTCTGCATTATTTTCAAAAATTGCGTTTTTATCTTTATTATCTGTTAATATTTTCTTAAATTGTTCCAATGATAATCCACTTGGTTTATTTAATCTCATATCAAAGCTCAATTTTTCAATATTACCGCCACTTCCTGATTCACTATTTCCTTGGTTAGATATTATATTTTTATCATTTGATATTTCTTTTTCATTAGGATTTAAATATGTTGTCCCTTCTTTTTTTACATAACCTCTATAGCTATCACATATTACTTTATACCATTGTCCACTTATCTCTAAAATCTTTAATTCGTCATTTTTAGCTAATGTTGCAACTTTTATAGCATTTTCATTTGGTTCAGACATAACAGATAGCCTATCTGATGTCACATATACTTTATCTCCTACTTTTACATTGTAATTTGCAATTTTTCTGCCATTTCCAACCTCAACGATTTTGTTTATAGCGGCTTTTGTAATCTTACTTGACACTTGTTTTTCTTCTATTAAATTCTCTTTTTCATAAACCTTTTTCGTTGTAATTTCTTGTTTTCCTTCTCTTCCTTCTTGAACAACTTGCATGATACCTTTTGGTAAGCTATTATTTGTTCTATATTTAGTTATATATTCTAAGGTTTCTTCATGTACACTAATTTCTTCTTTTTTACCGTTATTTGTATTTTTATCTATTATTTCTTCAATATTTATTTCACTTGCATTACTAATTTTCACTTTTTCTTCACTTATTTCTGTACTATCACTTGCAAATACTTCTTTAGAAAAATACAAATTATAAAATATAATTGAATATAATAAAATAATAGGAAATAAACAAAAATATATAATATTTTTCAAAGAAACTTTTATGTGTTTTTTTGTCTTATCTTTTGAATTCATAATATCACCCAATATAATTTTAACCTTTGTGTCTGTTTTTGTCAATTTTAATTTTTGGAAATATTATAACTACCGTTCAAAACTATTGCTTTTATTATAATTTTATACTATTATATATTTGTCACAAAGGAGGAACTATGAAAAATAGAAAAAAACTTTTAATTAGTATAATAATATTTTTATTTTTAATTTTTTTGCTACTCTCATATGTAGTATTTCAAAAAATTAATATTAAGAAAAATTTTGAAGCTTCATATTTACCTTTTGCAGATAAAAATAAAAATACTATTTTTCAAATCGACAAAATAGTAATGTTCAGTAGTGCTGATTCCAAAAATAAAACAAGTTCAGCTACTAATTTCACTATTGAAAATCTATATCAATATACTGACATAGCTATTTTTATTAAAAGCACTAATCAAGAACATACTTTAGAAAACACCTTAAAAAGTGTTTCAATAAGTAATATAAAATTTGACGCTCTTCCTTCTATTGGAGAGCCTAGCTTATATTTTAAAAGTATAAATAATTTTGCAAAAAGTGATGTTGACTACAATAATACTATAACTGATAATTTAGATTTTAATATATCTTCTGAAGATAAGGCAGACTTAAATACACCAACATTATTTAATAATTTAGCTAATCCTATTACTTTAAGCTATGTTAATCAAAATATCAAATCAGATTATACTATTACTGATACATCAATCCCTATTACTTATGATGGTAGTTTATTAAAGAAATGCAATATTGACTTAAACTCAATTAATTGCAATTTATCTTTTAATATAAATATAACTAATAATCTAAATCAAAATTTTAAAACTACTGTTTTTATAGAAATACCTTTGCAAGATAATGAAAATATTATCACAAATGGAAACACTAAATTAACTAAAGATGTAAATTACAAATTTTATCGTTATAATTAAACTAGGAGGATTCTATGGAAAAGAAATTAACAGATGCAGAAAAATTGAAACTTAAATATCATAAAACAGAGGAAGTAACAAACTTTAAAGATATGTTATATAATTCAGCCAAAAACTATCATTCAAGAACTGCTTTTAAAGTAAAAAATAATGAAGGAAAAATCTATTCAATTAAATATGAACAATTTAAAAATGATGTTGTTTATTTAGGTACAAGTTTAATAAAAAAAGGCCTATTAAATAAGAAAATCGCAGTTATTGGTCAAAATAGCTATAATTGGTGTGTTTCTTATTTAGCTGCTTCAATTGTTGGAGTAGTTGTCCCAATAGACAAAGAACTTCATACAGATGATGTTATTAATTTTATGAATGTTTCTAATGCAGATTGTATTTTAGGAAATGAAAAAAATTTAAAACCTATATCAAATGATATTGTTAACAGTATTAATAAATTAAATAATAAAAATACTATTTTTATATATTTTGAAGATAAAAATAAATTAAATGATAATGAATTTATTTTTGACAAATTTAAAACTTTAGGAAAAGATGATTATTTAAATGGTTTTAAAGAATTTGATGATATAAATATCGACCCAGATGAAATGAGAATTTTATTATTTACTTCTGGAACTACTGGAAATGCAAAAGGTGTTTGCCTTTCTCAAAGAAATATTTGCTCTGATATACTTTCTACATATGGTATTGTTAAAGTAAAAAGAAGTGATTTATTCTTTTCTGTTTTGCCTCTACATCATACATATGAATGTACAATAGGATTTTTATTACCTATATATAGTGGTGCAAGTATTGCTCATTGTGAAGGCTTAAGATATATTGCTAAAAATATGGCTGAATTTCATCCTTCTGTAATTCTATGTGTACCATTGCTTTTAGAGAAATTACACAAAACAATAGTAAAAAATATGAATAAGTCATTACCTAAAAAATATGCGAAAAAAGATTCTTCTGAAAATCCTTTTATGGAATTACCTTTCTTTATGAAAAAAATTGTTAAAAATAAAGTAAAAAATACTTTAGGTGGAAGATTAAGAATATTTATTGTTGGAGCAGCTTCTGTAAATCCTGATATTATATCTGATTTTAGAAAATTAAGTTTAAATACTCTTCAAGGTTATGGATTAACTGAATGTTCTCCTTTAGTTGCAGGAAATACTGACTTTTTCCAAAAAGATGATTCAGTTGGATTACCAATACCAAATGTTGAATATAAGATTAATAATCCTAATGAAGAAGGAGTTGGAGAAATTATTGTAAAAGGTCCTAATGTAATGCTTGGCTATTACAATAATGAAGAAGAAACTAAAAAAGTTTTAAAAGATGGTTGGTTCTATACAGGTGATTTAGGTAAAATTGATGAAAATGGATATTTATACATTACTGGTAGATGTAAAAGCGTTATTGTTACTAAAAATGGTAAAAATATTTATCCAGAAGAAGTTGAACATTATTTAAATACTAGCCCTTTAATTTCTGAAGCTCTTGTTTTAGGTATTCAAAAAGATGATGATGATGAAACATATATAAATGCTCAAATTTATCCTAATTTCGAAGCTATTTCTGAGTATTTGAAAAGTAGTGTTCCTACTACTGCTGAAATTAAAAAGGTTATTTCAGATGTTGTTTCTAGTGTTAATAAGAAGTTACCTAATTATAAACATATAAAAAGTTTTATTATTAGAGATAAGGAATTTGAAAAAACCACTACTCAGAAAATTAAGAGGTATGGTGATAATATGAAAACCGAAGATAAATAATCTTCGGTTTTCATATTATTCACATTAATGATAAAAACATTCTATTCTTAATTTGTTTTTTTCATTAAAGTTCTCGTTTCACAAAGAATCTTTTTTACTCTCTTTTTTTGTTTTTTACTAAGCATATTGTTAGAGATATATTCTTCTCCAAATTCTATCATTATCCAGCATTAACTAACCCTAAATAAAACACTACTGCAAAAAATAAACCTAAAACTTTCCATAAATTTTTTCTTTGTCATCCTAAAAATCCTCCTAAAAAATTATTTTTAATATAATGCTACCCCAAAAATGTAAAACGGAGCTACAAAGGTTTAATACACTATTACTATACTACAATTTTATGTAATTTGCAATTTTTATATTTTTCTAAAAATTTTATTTAAATCATTTCTTATAATTCCGATTTCAACTCTGTCATTGCTCTGTCAATTTATATTTTTTATTTGGCGATTTTTCATTAGTAAGAACATTTAATAGAATTTGATAATTCAGCAAATAATAGATTTAAAATATTATTAAACAAATTTAAAGAAAGCAAAGATATTACAGAAGAATTAAAGGTTGCAAATCAACTTGAATGAGTTTGCAAAATGAATTCAATAAAAAATAGAATTGATAAAATTATATTAAATGAATTAATTTATAATGAAAATTAATGAATTCTCTATCAATTTTATACAGTTATTAATTAAAAATCAAATTTTTTGACTTCCTTATACATTTGATATATAATATGTATAAGGAGGTCAAAGATATGGATAATATAAAAATTTTAAAAAATTATATAGACAATAATAATGGACTTCTTCTAACAAGTGATGTTGTAAATATGAATATTCATAAACAATATATAAAATTATTATGTGATGAAAACTATATTGTTAAACTGGAAAAAGGTGTCTATGCAAAACCTGACAAAACTGTCAATGATTTCTTTTTATTACAACAAAGATACAAAAATGGAATTTTTTCACATAATACAGCTTTATACTTTTATCATTTAACTGATAGAACACCTTTAAAATTAGATTTAACATTTGTTAATAATGTAAGAGTTAATGATAGTTTAATAGATAGTCATTATATTAATCCTAAAAATTTTGAAATTGGTTTAACAAGTATCCAACTTCAAGATGGAACATCTATTAAAATTTATGATTTAGAAAGAACCATTATTGATATATTGAGAGATAGAAATAAATTAGATTTACAAATTTTCAACACAGCAATTAAAGAATACATTAAAAGAAAAGATAAAGATTTGATAAAATTAAGTCAATATGCAAAAATGTTTAAACTAGAAAATATTTTAAAACAATATATGGAGGTATTACTATGATAAAAAATTCAATAAGTTTAAAAGCAAAAAATAAACAATATAGCAAAAGAAGAAAATATATCTCCTCAGGCAGTAATGCAAACCTATATGCTTGAGAGATTACTTGAAAGAATTAGTATCTCAAAGTATAAAGATAATTTTATTTTAAAAGGTGGTATGCTTATCTCCTCTATTCTTGGTATTGATAGTAGATCAACAATGGATATGGATACTACAATTAAAGGATTTAAATTAAATAATTAAATATTAGAAAAAATATTAAAAGAAATCATTTCTATAAAGATTGATGACGGAATAATTTTTAATATTTTATCAATTGAAAATATTAGAGATGATGAT
>CAUWFY010000009.1:0-19041 GCA_963558115.1 uncultured Clostridia bacterium | reverse complement strand
ATTAGTGGACTTGCTTGTGGTAGACCTATTAGGGGTAATGTTGCATTCTTAGGTGGACCTTTAAGTTATTTATCTGAATTGCGTAAGAGATTTATTGAAACCTTACAATTAAAAGATGAAGAAATAATAGTTCCTGAAGAAGCTCATTTACTAGTTGCAAAAGGTGCTGCTTTAGATTCTTACCATACTGAGGAAATAACTCCAAATGCGTTAGAACAAAAAATTGAAAACTTGAAACAATCTCATGATAATACAACTCACCCTCTTGATCCTTTATTTAAAAATGATGAAGAGTATAAAAGTTTTAAAGAAAGACATAACAAAGCAAAAGTAAATAGAACAGATTTATCTACATATGAAGGTGATTGCTACTTAGGGATAGACGCTGGTTCTACAACTACAAAACTTGTTTTAATTGATAAAGATGGTAATTTGCTTTATTCCCTATATGGAAGCAATGAAGGTAACCCTTTAAATAGTGTTACAAATATGTTAAGAAACTTATATAAAAATTTACCTGAAAAAGCTATATTAAGATATAGTGGTGTTACTGGTTATGGAGAAAAATTAATTCAAACAGCCTTAAATGTAGATTTAAATGAGATTGAAACAATAGCTCATTATACAGCTGCTAAAACTTTTGAACCTGATGTAACAAGTATTGTAGACATTGGTGGGCAAGATATGAAATACATTAGAATGAAAAACGGTTCAATAGATAATATTATGCTAAATGAAGCTTGTTCTTCTGGTTGTGGATCTTTTATAGAAACTTTTGCTAAAAGCTTAAATATTGAAATATCTGAGTTTGTAAAAGAAGCTATTAAAGCAAAAAGACCTGTTGATTTAGGTTCAAGATGTACTGTATTTATGAACTCAAAAATAAAACAAGCTCAAAAAGAAGGATACTCAGTTGGAGATATTTCTAGTGGTCTTTCATATTCTGTTATAAAAAATGCTATACAAAAAGTTATGAAAGTTAGAGATGTTTCAACTTTAGGAAACCATATAGTTGTTCAAGGTGGTACTTTCTATAACGATGCTGTCCTTAGAGCTTTTGAACTTATAGTTGGAAAAAATGTTGTTAGACCAGATATATCTGGATTAATGGGAGCCTACGGAATGGCTTTACTTTCAAAAGAACAATATGAAGCAAATTTAGATATGGAATATAAATCTAAAATTTTAAAAGAAGATGAATTAGATAAATTAGAAGTAAAAATTACACACACACATTGTAATAATTGTGAAAATCATTGTAAATTAACAATAAATAAATTTAATAATGGTGCAATTCATGTAACAGGAAATCGTTGTGAAAAAGGTGCTGGTGTAGTTTCTAAAACAAAAGATTTGCCTAACTTAGTTCAATATAAATATGAAAGATTGTTTAACTATAAGCCTTTAGAAGAAAAAGATGCACCTAGAGGAGTAATTGGAATCCCTAGAGTTTTGAATATGTATGAAGATTATCCTTTTTGGTTTACTTTCCTTACAAGCCTAGGCTTTAGAGTAATCTTATCAGAAAAAAGTACAAGAAAAACATATGAAAAAGGAATGGAATCAATGCCATCTGAGTCTGTATGCTATCCAGCAAAACTTTCTCATGGTCACATTGAAAGTCTTTTAGAACAAGGTATAAAAACAATATTCTATCCTTGTATGCCATATTCAAGAAAAGAATATGAAAAAGCAGATAATCACTATAATTGTCCTATAGTTATTTCATACTCAGAAGTATTAAGAAATAATGTGGAAGGCTTAAAAGATGAAAAAATAAAATTCATAAATCCATTCTTACCTTTTGATAAGAAAAACTTAGTAAAAAAAGTATTGGAATTAGATGAATTTAAAGAATATAACTTTACAAAATCAGAATTAAATGAAGCTGCTACTAAAGCAGAAGAAGAATATCAAAAATGTAAAGAAGATATAAGAAAAAAAGGTGCTGAAACAGTAAAATATATAGAAGAAAACCACTTAAAAGGAATTGTATTAGCTGGTAGACCATATCATGTAGACCCTGAAATTAATCATGGTATTGATACATTGATTACTTCCTTAGGGCTATGTGTACTTACAGAAGATAGTATTTCTGATAAAACAGAAGTAAAAAGACCAATAAGAGTAGTTGACCAATGGGTTTTCCATGCTAGACTTTATGCTGCAGCTGACTTTGTCGGAAAGCATGATTCCCTAGAATTAATTCAATTAAACTCTTTTGGATGTGGAGTTGATGCTGTAACAACAGACCAAGTTGAAGAAATTCTATCAAGTTATAACAAGATGTATACACTTATAAAAATAGATGAAGTTAATAACTTAGGAGCTGTAAGAATTCGTATACGTTCACTACTTGCTAGTATGAATAAACGTGAACAAGAAAAACTTGAAAGCAGTGAAAATGGAGATTATGAAATACACAAAAAGATATTTACTAAAGATATGAGAAAAGATTATACAATATTAATCCCTCAAATGGCACCAATACATTTTGAATTATTAGAAACTGCTGTCAAATCAAGTGGATATAATGTGGAATTATTAAGAAATTGTACACAAAAAACTGTAGAAACAGGATTAAAATATGTAAATAATGATGCTTGTTATCCATCTATTTTAACTACTGGTCAAATGATAGAAGCACTACAATCCGGAAAATATGACTTAAATAAAACAGCTTTAATCATGTCTCAAACAGGTGGAGGATGTAGGGCTACAAACTATATAGGATTTATAAGAAAAGCTCTTAAAGATGCTGGATTTGCTAATGTTCCTGTAATATCATTTAATATAGTAGGAATGGAAAAAATGCCAGGATTTAAAATAACAGTTCCATTAATGGAAAAACTATTGAAAACTGTTATCTATGGTGATTTATTACAAAAAATGTTAACAAAAAATAGAGCATATGAAGTTAATAAAGGTGAAACTCAAAAACTATTTGATTCTTGGATGAAAAAATGTAAAGAATTATTAGTAAAATCTAATAATAAAGAATTTAAACAGAGTATTTATGATATAGTAAATGACTTTGAAAAAATAGAATTAGATACAAGTATTGAAAAACCAAAAGTTGGAATAGTTGGAGAAGTTTTAATAAAATATCATCCTTTTGGAAATAACTTTGTAGCTGACCTTCTAGAAAAAGAAGGAGCCGAAGTAATTCTTCCAGACTTTATGGGATTTGTTAAATTTATGGCAACACATAAGATAACATTTAATAATCTATTAAATACAAATAAAACATCTTCAAAAATTATGAAAGCAGCTATACATTTAATAGATATTTTAGAAAAAGATTTAAAAATAGCATTATCTAGCTCAAATAAAAACTATTTACCACCATGTGACATTTGGCATTTAGAAGATAAAGTAAAAGATGTTTTATCTATTGGTAATCAAACAGGTGAAGGCTGGTTCTTAACAGCTGAGATGATTGAATATATTGAACATGATATTCCTAATATTATATGTGTTCAACCATTTGCTTGTTTACCAAATCATGTAGTTGGTAAAGGTGTAATTAAAACAATTAGAGAAAAATATCCAGATGCAAATATTTCTCCTGTTGATTATGACCCTGGTGCAAGTGAGACAAATCAAGCTAATAGGATTAAATTGTTGATGACCGTTGCTAAAGATAATTTGAAGAATAAACATAATAGAATTAGAGCTTTAGAAAATGAAAATAAAAGTAAGTCAAAAGGAACCACACTAAAAGTATAATTATTTTCAAATACTATACTAAAACATAATTATAATATTATTGTTATAGAAAAATATTATTTTATTATTAGCATAATATTTCTTAAGTAAAACATTAAAAAGATTGAAATATTTTTAATTAAATATTTCAATCTTTTTAAAATTTTATTTTGTAAATATATTCATAGACATAACAAAGTCTGTACCTTCTTTAAGTTTCATAATAACAGTTCTATCAAAATTATTATTTTCATTTGACATATCTTTAAAAGTAATTTCCATAGTATAAATAGAGCCAGATTCTTTTGAAAAATCACCAAAATCAACTTCATAATGTGATGGGAAATATCTTTTCATGTAATTTTCAAAATCTTCCAAAGTTTTAAAGTAATTATTTTTATAAGCTTCATCTAATACATTATATGCTGCTTTATAGTCTCTATGATTTATCATTTTTACCCATTTATTTATGTTATTTGCTACTTTTTCTTCAACTTTCAGATTTTCGTACTCTTTATCATATTGTTCATATTCTATTGTATAATCATCTAGTTCTACAGTATAATCCATTACATAATTGCTTTTAAATATGTATGTATTATTATATTTATCTCTTCCAACATATTCGGTATAATCTTTGTATGTATTTTTTAAATATCTCTCTATTTCAATATTTTTTAATTCTTCTGCATTAGAATTAATATATTTACTAAATTCTTCTATATTTTCAAATCTTTTTTCTCTATATTTTTTATCTAACATGCTATATGCTTTTTCAATATCAGCAAATATCAATTTCTTATAATCTTCCATATATGCTTGAACCACATACTGATCAGATATTCTTGTATAAGAAAAATAATTATTATTATTTCTTTTAATATTTGTACTGTTAAAATCCATTTCAGCCTCATTCATATCATATGATATTTTTTTATCTTCGATGTAATCTTGTAAAAATATAGAATAAACTTTATTCTCAGTATCAGTCTTTAATAATATATTAAAATTTTCTTCATCCACTGTAGCATATACTAAATAATATACAATTTTTGCTGAAACTTCTGATACATACATTTTATCTATTCTTAAATCATAATTTGTAAATTTTTTAGTTTTATCAACTATGAAATCTACATTCACATTATAGCTTTTTATATATATTTCATCTAAAACATCTTTTAATAATTCTAATCCTCTTTCAGCAACTTCATTATCACTATATTTTTCAAATCCAATAATTCCATTTACCTGCTTCATTTTTGTCAATGTAGAAGATATCAATTTTTTTATTGTAAAATATACATCATCACTCTTAACCTGTTCAAATTTTTTTTTAGGTATATATTCCTCTGGTGGCTTATCTTCTGCTATATATTCCTTTATATATATTTCTTTTTTTTCTTTGTTTTTTATTACAGCAAATAATATGCCACTTATTAATATACAAATTAACAATATAATTATGCTAATTTTAATAAATTTAATTTTATTCATTTTTATCTCACCCTTTTTAGAATTAACTCTTTATGGATCTGTAACTCTAAATATTTTTCCTGGTCTACTATCATTTAAAAACCAACTTTTATCTGCTGGTGACCCATCTGTTCCATTCCAATTCGCACTTGTATTTCCACAATCATAAGCCAACAATCTCCCTCCAGATGCCTCAACAACTATATCCATATGTCCACTCATTCCTAAATGTCTAACATATATATCTCCTGGTTGTAGTATATCTACTGGATTTTCATTTGGTGCCAAATCAATAACTTCCCAGCCATATCGATTAGCCATATTAGCAGATTCATTCATCCACCATCCTGTCCATTTTTGCCAACCACTAAATTCGTCATATCCATACTCATACATTACCCAAGATACAAAAGCACTACAATCTATATATGGTCCTGTAGCTGGAATAGATGTACCACCATATTTATAATATTTACCACTAGTACATACTTCTTTCCATAGACTTTGTGCAACTTCCAAAAATGCTCCTCCTCCTGATGTCATATATTGTTCTAGTTCTTGTTGTACTGATTCTTTTGTATAAAAGTTATGAGTACCACTAGTATTTGTATCCTTTAATGAGTCATCTTCATCATTAAATAAGAATATACAATTACTCAACCAACTCTGTGTTAATGAAGCTGCTGGTGTCATAAAATAAACTGCCGTTTTTGCCGTTCCTCCATTTTCTATAACATTATCTACAGCTGCTATTGTAGTTGCTGAAGGATTTGCCCTATCAAAAGCTCCATTTGATACTGGTTCAAATTGATGTGGTGCAAAGACAACATCTCTAACTGTATTAGGAAATTCTGAAGATAATACTCTATTTAATATAACACTAACCACATATTCTTGTTGTTCTTGTGTTCCTCCACCTCTTTCTGCACTAGTTATTTTATATAAAATTTCTTTATCTTCTGCTGTTATATTTAGACTATCATAAGACATCTTTCCATTTCTATTTATTTCTGTAAATTGATTGTTTCTAAATCTCTCTAATAATCTATCCAAATCTATATCATCAAATATCTCTTTTCCCATCAATTCGTTTAAGAAATATTTTGTTATATCAGTCATATAAGCTGCATTTGCTTGAACTAATTCAATAAGCCATTGTGGTTTTATACTTTCTAATCCTTCTGGATTTTCTTCAAATAATTCTTTAAATTCTTTTACTTTAAATTTTACTTGTGTATTTTCTGTACTTCCAGTATCATATTTACATGAAAAACTCATATTAGTAGTTATTACAGTTTCAATTTTTCCATCATATTCATTTTGAGTTACACTTTGGCTCTGATTTGAATTAACATTTCCTGTAAAGTTTCCGAATGATGATATTAAAACATTTCTTTCTTTATCGTCATCTTCTTCTGTATCATTATCTACACCAAATTCTCGTACATTTTCAGGAATATATACTTTTTGATTATCTGGTATATATACATTATCACAAGGAGCTTCTACATAAATATCTATCCAATTATGACCAAAATATGCACATCCTCCACCATTATCTTCTACTGTATAAACAATTCCACCTATTAATACCTGCTTACCTTTAGATAAAGGACTACTAGGATTAAAATAACAATAATGTGGACATACAGCAATTGTATGATTTGTTGTTGCAGGTACTCCTGATGCTGTAACTGATGTTAATGAATTATTACCACTTCCATCACTATTACAATTATAACAATATTTTGTAGTCCTAAAAGTACCTAAACAATCACCTGGATCTCCTGTTAATCCTCCTCCTAATAATGAAGCAGATGTAAAATCAGTTTCTTTATTCATCTTCACAAACCATGCATCAGCATAAGTTAATTCAATTGTATCACTTACACTTTCTCTTACATGTGTTTCTCTACTAATTTCTACTCCATCAATCTGTGTTACTATTTCTTCCGCATTTGTAGATACATTGTCTTCTATCGCAATTATAAATTCACTATCTAATATCCTATCTAAAAATGCATTTATAAATTCTTCTTCTTTAATATCAGCCCAAAAATCCAATACATATTCATATGTAGTAGTATATTTTTGCATTACTGTTCTAAAGTTTATTGGAGAATTTTTAACTATACTAAATGGTGGACTTGCATCACTATCATAAGACCATTTTGCTGTAATTAATTTTCCATCATAATCGATAGTATATACTTCCAAAGCCTTTCTATCATTATCTGCAACATATTGTTCAAAAACACTTCCAGGTACAAATTTCAAATCATAAATTCTTGAACTTATAGCACTTGAATTAGCTCCTGATGAATCTCCTGTAGTTATTCCTTCTGATTCTCCACCATTTTCTATTCCTTCATATACTTTTGAAGAAATTTTTACTATATTATTTCTAGCCGCTGCTGTATCACTTAAATCTGAAGACATAACAACTAATATATATGGTGTTCCTTCTTTAAATACAATTGCTGCATCATTTTCTACATTACTTAGTTCTCCTGTTTTGTTAGCTGTTTCAACTCCACTAGGTACACCTGCTGGAATTTTTTTCTTTAAAGTTTGAGATTTTAAATAATCTAACATTTTGCTTGAAGCTTCTTTGTTTACACATGTACCTTTATATATTTTTTCCAATATGTTTCCTGCATCTTTTACTGATGTATAGTTATCTCCTGAATTAGTAGAAGCTAACATTTTTCTATTTATTTCTGTATTACTATATCCATTAGATTTTATATATTGATTAATTTTATCAAAGCCTAGTTTATCAATTAGTCTATTAGTTGCATCATTATTACTTTGATTTATCATTATTCTCATATCTGCTTCAACAGAATCTAATTTTATATTTCCTTTTTCTATTTCACTAAAGGTTGTTGCCATTATAAATAATTTTATAAGACTTGCTGATTGCATTTTTTTGTTATTTATATTAACTACTACTTTATTTTTTGATAAATCTTTTGCATAAACAGCCCATGTTCCTGAATTTGCATTATATTTTATGTATTCATCAATTTCTTTCTCTAGTTTATTTCCTTGACTATCAGAATCTGATTCATTATTTTCATCATCATTTGAATTACTACTATTATTGTTGTTATCTTTATCTTTTTGTAAAGCTGCATTTATTTTTTTAGCATCATCTGTATTTTCTTTCTCAAAATGTTGTGTATCTGAATCACCAGATGACATTCCTTCTCCTAACCATTTCCATCCATATTTTTCAAATATCTTATATACTTCTGAGTCTTTAGTTATACATGCTCTTTTTTCAACATCTGTCCATCCTTCTTTTTTGTCTCTATTAGTTGCATATTTTTTAGCATTTGAATGGCTAACTGTTCCATCAGCTTTTATATATGGATTTATTTGAGGATTTATATCTATAGCTTGTCCTTTAGCATGCAATGATGGTGTCTTTCCTTCTCCAGAAGATGTTACTGTCATTCTATCATTAAATGCTGATGTATTATTTGCATCTATTGAAGCATAATCTAGGTCTCCACCTACTTTATGGTCTGAACCTGTATATTTATCAATGATTTCCATTTTTTCTATTGGATATTTTATTTTATATAATTCTTGAAAAATTAATAATACTTCATCTGCTAACTTTTTATTGACTATCATATGACCATTTTTTACGTTTCCATCAAAATTATAATATGGAATAGTCAAATATGATAAATCATCATAAGTCGTTCCACTAAGATTTCTCATAGAAACACCTTCCATTTGTTTCTTGATACTCTCTGGTATATCTTCTTTCTTTCCTAGTCCATCAGATGAAAAATATTCATCTTCTGTTGGTGAAATTACCCCTGAAGAAGTATTTGTTGGTGCTCCAAATTCTTTATTTGGAGTGATTCTTCTTATTTTTATATTTCCTTGAAATCCATCATATTTACTTGCATAACTATTATCTGCTTCTATTCCTATACTTGGAGAATCTCCATCTCCATTTGATGCACTTAATATTGCTTCCTTAATATTTTTTCCTAAAGTTTCATATCCTTCGTTGGTTGGATGTTCATCATCGCTTTTTAGTTCAACATTTGCAGTTGGATCTATGTATGTTACATAACCTAAAGTTTCACAATATTTTTCAAGTTCTTTAAGAAATTCTGCTCTTTTATCAATAGCTTCTTGCCCTGCAGAAGTTGGAAATGGTAATATTTTATTTACATATATTGTTTTGTCTGGATATCTTTCATGTATTTTTACAATTAAATCTTTCATTTCTTTAATTTGCCAAACATTATTAGTTCCAAGCATTAATGAAATACCTTTTACTGAATCACTATTTTCTGGTAATGTTGAAAAAGTCGCTTTTCCACTAACAACTTGATCTTTTAGCCAATGTGATGGTGATGAACTACTAACTCCTCTATATGTAATACTATCTTTCAATTTAGAAGCTTTTTCTAATCCTTCTGTTATTGAATCTCCTATAAATATAAAACCATTCAAATTCGTTAAACTACCAAAAGTTTTTGTTCCTTTTGTTGCCTTATTTTGATATTTAAAGGTTTCTGGATCTACCTTAACTCCATTTTTTTCTATCTGGAAATGCAAATGTGGTCCTGCTGAATTTCCTGTATTACCTGACTTAGTAATTTCTTGACCTTTAGAAACTTTCTGACCAGAGGATACTAAAAATGCTGAATTATGCATATATGTAGATGTATATCCTCCACCATGATCAATCGTAACCATATTTCCTGCATTTCCTGCATAACCTGCATAGATTACTGTTCCAGCTTGAGTAGCTCTTACTATTGTACCCTCTGGACAACCAATATCAACCCCACCATGGTTTGTACTTGCTCCTGGTAATGGTGCTGGACGAGGTCCAAAGTCACTAGTTATAGGACAATTCGATGGTAATGGCCACCACAATAAGCCTGTCCCATTTGGAGATCCTTCATCTCCTTCTGTCTCTTCTTCGTTTTCACCATTTTCTTCTCTTTCCTCTTGCTCAGCCAGTCTTTCTTCTAATTGTTCTTCTGTTAGCTTTCCACCTAAATTTGGATATTGTGTTACTATTTGAGCCTTTATCATTTTTTCAACTGTCTCTTCTTTAGTTCCTAATAAATTATGTTCTTTTACAAATTTTTCAGATAATTCAACAATTTTTTCGTCAAAATCTTCACAATACCCTAAATAATATCCAGTTTCTTCTGTTCCTTTTACTACTACCAACTCTTCAAGTTTTTCTTTATCAAATATTTCTAGAGTTTGCTTAGGCATATTTTCTGTTCTTATAGGTCCTAAAACTTTTTCTATTAATCCATATATAGAAGCATATATTAAAAGAATTCCAGCTATTTTAGATAAAAATATTATTACCTTTAAAAATATAGTTTTTAAAATTGCCCCTGTTACTTTTCCTTTTACTTTGGCCTTTTTCCTTTTTGTATCTCTTTCATTTTGATCCAATTTTTTATCGTCTATGTCATTATTATCTCCCACAAATGCACCTCCTTTCTATTAAGTTACCTTAATGAAATTTTTAATTTTAAAAAATCAATATATTCATCATTTCTTTTATAACTATCATAATATTTTACTATTTTATTAAATGCTATTTCTTTCATTTCATTTCCATCATTATAATTATTACTAAATTTAATTTTTATATTTTTTTCTTCTCCTGCTTTTACCACTAAATCTTCTTCTAAACATTCAAACATAAAAGCTTCATAATTAAATCCATTTTCATCTGTTATATATAGTGAATCACTTTCTGATATAGTATCTAATAAAATATCATTTTCTGTTTTGTTTTTTACATCAAATGAATAAATTTCGTAATTCATATAAACATCTGAATAATCTGCTGTTATTTTCACTCCATCTATTTCTTTACTTTTGTTTCTATGGCGTCTTCCTAAAAATCCACTTATATTTAATTTATATTCTCCATCTTCTTTAACAATGGTATAATAGTCTTGAATTATCATACTATTAGGTTTTTCTCCTGTAGCTAACATATTATTATAAATTTTGACTAAATATATATATATTTTTGTATTTGACCATGATTGAAACTCATAATCTTTATCTTTAGTAAATTTAGGTTCACAATATTGAGCTATAAATATTTCTTTTGATGGAAATATCTCTGTTTTACATTCTTTACTTAAAGCATTATAGGCCTCATCGTAATTCTCATTTATGCAATTTTTTAGAAAAGTATCTATTAGTTGTCCAAAATCTTTTTGTAAATGCGCTCCTACTTTATTTCCTGAGACTAAAGAATTTGCTTGTTCTTCATATGTATTTTCTTTAACATTACTTTCTTCATCTGCAATGGCTTCTTGTCTTTGTTTTCTTTGTTCTTTATAAGCTGAATTAAATAGCTGAATCATTAGAAAAACAAATATAATAATTATAACTATTAACCACACTTGAAATCTATTTTGATTATATAATCTGATCAATTTATTCATATATCATTTCATCTCTTTCTAAAATTAATCTAGTAAATCTTTCATATCTTTATTTAATTCTCTTACATTATCTGTAGTTAAACGAGGCTCATTAGCTTTTACACTTTCCATAAATTTCTTTTGAGCTTCTAAATCTTTAGAATAATTTTTAGGTAAATTATTAGCAAGTTGTGCTCTAGCAACTCTTCCTGCTTTGTCATATTTTTCTTTATATTTTTTTTCAGCTTTTATCATTAAATTAATGTTATCAATTCCTACATTCAAATAATCTTGTACTTCTTTTTCTAAAAATTCCTTTGCCTCATTAGCAGAAAATCCTTTATTTATTAAAGTTTGATAATTTGATACACTACTTTTAAACTCCTCTTGGTTTTTTTCTATTTCTTTATTTTTTATTTCTTCAATTCTGTTAGGATTATAAGCATTTTTCCAAGTGTTTATTAAACTAGAATCTGATGAATTGCCTATTGAATTTGCTAGTTTTCCACCCATATTACCACCTATACCTGCTCCTAATGCCATACTTCCTGCTGCCATACTTATTCCTTTTTCTAAATCTCCAGTTGTCATTGCTGCTGCTGTTCCTATTGTTCCTAACGCTGTTGCACCTAATGCTGCTCCCGCTAATTTCACTCCTGATTTTCCTAAATATTTAACACCTTTTTTCATACTTTGTGCACTAAAGGTATTTTTTAATTTTCTACTTGCCGAAAGACCTATCTGTGTACTTACAGCAGAAAAAGCATTTTTAAATCCACCTTTTTTTTCATTTGAAGTATTTGTTTCATTTGTTTCATTTGTTTCATTTGTTTCATTCGTTTTATTCGTTTCATTTGAAGTATTTGTTTCATTTTGACTTAATTTTAATTTTGGAACATTATCTTTTGGAGCTACCTTAAAGTCATCATATCCCACTCCAATTCCATCATCATGAACGACACTTGCTATTCCTGCTGCTGATACCCCAGCTACTCCTTTAGCACCTGCTACAACTGCATCTTTTCCTTTATCAATTAAACCTATTCCTCCTCCTGCAATAGTTGCTAAAGGATTTTTAGTAACTGCACCTACTGTCTTTAATCCTGTTGATGCTTTGTCTAATACACCTTTATCTTCATTTGCTTTCTTTCCATTTCCTTTAAATAATCCTGCAACAGCTCCTACACCTTTCATAGTTAATGCTCCTCCTGCAAAAGCTCCTAAGCTAGAAGTTGATTCTGCTCTATCTAATCCGAATAATTTCTTTATGAATTTTTCTGCTGGTAATAAAAATGCTATTGCTACAATTGCATAAATAGGATTTTCTATTGCTAATTCCATAGCTGAAGAAACTAATACAGTATATAATATTAAATGAACTGGTTGAAGAATTGCATTCATTGTATATTCTTTAAACCATAAATTAAATGCTTGTGCCTTACCATCTCTTACTTTGTCTAATGGATATGTTAATGCAACTAATGGTGCAATCATAGTAAAAAATGCCATATATAAAAATCTTTTAAAATATATAAAAGTAAACATTACTGTATATATGATTAATGCCATATATAAAATTGTATATACTGCTGCATCTCCAAATTCAGATGATTGAGCCATAAATCTAACATATCCTGTTAAGTTTGTTCTAAAACCATATGAGTCACCTATTTTTTCTACATCTTTGGCACTTGCCACACTTTCTGGTTTCTCTGAAACAGCTACTATTATATCTGAACTTTGTTCACTAAATAAGTTTGTTATTTTTTCTGTTATCATCAAAATTCCTGACATTATAATATGTATAACAAAAACTAAACATAATGCTACTAACCAATCAACTAATCTTTCTTTATATTTTGCTTTTTCAGGTGCTGTTGATCCTATTAATATTCGAATTCCTAAGTAAACTAAAACTGAAAGTAATCCAACTATAGCTATATTTCTAAAACCTTTATACCAAGATGCTATAGTAGGCGCTATTTTTTCAGCTGCTGTTGTTCCACTTTTCTTTTTACTACTATCTGTCTCATATTTTTCTTCATCATATTCAACACCTTTATACGTATGTGGATTTATAAAATTAATATCTAATGCTGAAATCTTATTTCCAAATATATTTTCTGGTGAGTATAAAATATTAGGTACTTTCCAGTCACTAAATAACATTCCATCTAATTCCGTACTAGCAAATACCGCTTTACCTTCTTTTATTGCCGTATTTAATTGATTAGCTGTTACAAATAACGAAGATTCATTTTGATATTTCTTTTTAAAATTTAAATCATCTTGCGATAGCATGGAAGATGCTATCAATTGTGTCGTCCCTAACATAAAATGATTTAACCCACCGAGTGATTACATCTCCAAGTCCTGCTATTAAGTGAACTAATTCTTTTAATAAATCCATACTTTTTTCCATAAACCAGCCTGCTTGAACTTTTACTGGCATTGCAAAAGTAAATAAAATCACAAATATTATTGCTAATACTATCTTTTGTATTACAGATTTATTAGTTAAAAATTTCATTTTTTCCTCCTTTCTTATCTATATCATCTGTTGTCTTTTTTGCTTATTTACTAATTTATTTAAATTTGTTTCCACAAATTCAAACTCTTTAGCTGTTGGAACAATCTGTAAAATTGCAGTATCTGATCCAACTTTTAATAATCCTTCTCCTTTTAGGCATGTTACCAAAAATCCTGCTTCTCCATCACTAAGTTTAAATACTTCTTTTAAGTATTGAATTTCTGATTTATCTTGAGCTAAAAACAATTTTGTATCAGAAGATGTCAAAACAGCTTGCGCTTCTGGTTTTTCATAAAAATCTTGGAATCTTTGTGATACAATAGCTAAAGAAACATTTCTTTTTCTTGCACGTCTAGCCATTGTATTTAAAAAGTCTACGGCTTCTGGGTATGGAAGTAACATCCATGCTTCATCAACCAATACTCTTTTTTGCCTTGCTTTTCTTCTATCTTCACTATTTTTCTTAACATATTTTTCCCATATCCAAGAAAGTAATATTTGTTGTGCAAGTGGTCTTGCAAACCTTTCCTCTAGTTGAGATATATCAAGATTTATAAATGGAGCTCCTTCTAATAATTCAAAAGTAGATTGTCCATCAAAATAGGCCATCTGACCATTATACTCTCTTATATATTGTCTCATTACTTTTAATAAATAACTATAATGGAAACTATAATCTTTATTTAAATTAGATTTTGCTTTTTGTTCTAGTCTTTTATACCAGCTACCTATTGTAGGCATTTGCTTTTTATCTTTATATAATTTTTCACCTTTTTGAAAAGCATTTCCCGCAACATAAACACTTGCTGGATCATTTGTAATCCCTCTTGCCGCATATTCTTCTGCAACTATTTCTGCTATAACTTGTTTTGTTATTTCGTTTACTTCTGTACTTCTTGTACTACCTCTAGCCATAGTTAATAATGCTTGTGTTACGTCTTCAACTTTATTTTCTACATTTAAAACAATTCTTTCCCTACCAGTTATCTCATCTTTAATTGATTCTGGCTCTATATCAAATAAATTAATTACAGTCTTTGAATTAGGACTTAATACAACATTAATTCCCCCTAGACTTTCTGCAACAACCGTATACTCTCCTTCTGCATCAAGTGCTAAACTTTCTATCCCTGCTAATACAGATGACCTTGATATTAAAGTTTTCATTGTAACAGATTTACCTGCTCCAGATTTAGCAAATATAACCATATTATAATTAGTTAATGATGGATGGAAATTATCAAATAATATTGGTGTTCCTGTTTGTTTATTATATCCTAATGGTACTCCTGTAGAATGGCCTACTTCTGATGTTATAAACGGAAATACTGTTCCCATTGATCTACTATCAAAAGAATGTATTTTTTTGATTTTATCATCCATTAATGGCAAATTTGATTTAAATCCTTCTTCTTGCATAGCCCATGTACTTTTCACTCCTACAAGCGATTTTGACATTTCTGTTGCAAGCATCTTTGTCATCTTATCTAAATCTTCTAAATTATATGTAAATACTGTAGATATAATAGAAGCATCATACATTCTATTGAACCCTGCTGCAATTTCATCTCTTAATTGCTCTGCTTCAAATCTTTTTTGTGTTAAGGTACTTTCTCTATTTATATTTCCTCTATCAGCAGCTACTATTCTTTCTGTTTCTAACTCATTTATAACTCTATTTAATTCATTTTGTGATCTTGATTCTGCAATTGGTGTTATATAGATAGATGTATTTATATCTCCAAAAAAGTATAAATCCCTAAATAATTCTGGAAATGAACACATTCTAGGAAGTGATGATACAAAAAAACTTCTTGCATATCTTTTTACATTAGAAATAATTTCTAATCTATCTATTTTTGAAGCATCAATTCCTGATGGAGCTATTAATTCTTTAATAGTTTTCTTTTTTAACACTCCTGGCTCTTGTACTTTTTTAAGCTGTTTTTGTTTTTCTTCTTCTTGTTGTTGTTGTTTTTTTGATTTTCTCATCGCCTACATCCTCCTTATCTTTTGATTTATTTTCTCTTTCTTCTTTTATTTCTTTTATTGCTTCTCTTGCAACTCCTTCTCCAACATACCTTTTGTTTTCTTCTAATATAATTTCTGCCATTTTACTTATAAGCTCATCCATATTTTGTTCTTTTTCTTCTGCTTTTTGCTGCGTTCTAGATTTTATTTTATTTATTTTATTATTAGCTAAGTCTATTGCATTATTTTCTATTTGTTGATCTAAGATTTTTATTTTCTTTTCGTATACATCTTGAGATGTAGAGTATAAGTCTTCATATTCTGATAATAATACTTTATTTAGTCCTAATACTTCTGAATCATCTCTATTATAAGCAACATATAATAATTCCATTAATTGCTTTGAATTTAATATTCTTCCACTAACAGAACAAGCTGATAATGTTCTTATTATTGCTTGAGACTTTGTATATAATTCTGAAAAAGCCATACTCTTTAATTCTTCTGCTTGATATTTTCCATTTAATCCTTCTTCTGGATAATATGATATAACAACATAATATTTTTTATTTAATACATTTTTGTTTAAACTCATTTTTTCAGTATTAGAAATAAGGTCTCTACTATACTCCAACATATTTCTTTGTTTAGTTACTTCAAAAAATTGTTTTTCTAATTGTTCTTGTGAAAAGTTTCCACTTTCAACATTATTGTTATATTCATATACCTTTCTGTTATATTCATTTTCAATATCTTTTACTCTTTCTTTGTAACTTAAAATTGAACTTTCCAAATTTATTGTTCTTGTTTGAATATATATTTGTATCGGATGTCTTAAAGTGTTTAAAAATTGTTGAAATCCTTCTTCTACAGAAACTTTTTCTATTTGTGACATTAAATCATAATTTACTCCTTGACATTCAACTATCATAATATATCTTTTTCCATTTTTCTGAACAATCATACTATCTTCTATTTTATCAAATTCCATAAAATCATAAATAGAATTTTTAGAATATACAGTATTACTATTTTGAGTCACTTTTGATTTATTATTATTATTAGAATTATTTTTTTCTATGTCATTTTTTTTCTTTTCTTTATTTTTTCCTTTTTCCTTAAATTTTAAGACAAGAAATACTATAATTAATATTATCAATAATATTATCATAAAAATCAAACTTATAAATAACATTTTTGTTACAATGTTTTCATCATTCATCTTCATTGCCTCCTTCATCATTTGTACTTTCTTCCATATGTACATATATTTTATTTCTATTTTTCTTGAATTTTATAAATCTCATAATAATATCATCTATATTTTCGCCTCCTGTTGATTTTGTTATCTCAAAAACAGTTGAATTCGGCATTTTAAATGTGCCTATAGCAAAACCTAAGAGTCCTAATACAGCAATAGCAATATAACCTATAAAATCTAACTTAATCAAACTTAATATAAAATATATAAAAAATCCTACACCTGCACCTATAGTTGTATATATCAGTGCTTTTTTTGAAAAAATAAATAAAATTCTTCCTTCACCCTTCACATTTCTTGGAATATTATATGTGTTCATACGTTCCTCCTTTTCTCTATTTATCTTATATATTATTATAACAAAAAAAAGGATAAAATGTAACATTTTTATATAAAAAAGGCCTTTTTTACATAATTTTAATTTATTTGTAATATGGTTGCAATAAAAGAACTTTTTATTTATATTTATTAATCCACTTATTCCGTAAATCTTTTTTCATTTTTATTATTTTTGTATATCTTTTTAATCTCATATAGATTTATTAAAAGAAAACTAAAAAAAGAAAGCTTACTATTAAACTTTCTTTTCCTATAAGATTTTTTATTAGTTTTTTTATTTAATTGTACTTGTAAAGTTGTATACCATATTTGCTATAGTTACTGCTGCAAATATTAACAATGCTCCTACTAAATATGGCATCATTGTTTTCTTGTATTCTGCTTTTTCTTCTGCACTTCCCATCATGTATTTAATACCTATTACAACTAATATTAGAACTGCTATTACAGTACCTGCTACTTGTAAAACTCCTACTATTTTCCCTCCAAAATCTGTTATACTCTTGCTCGCATTTTCGTCAACTGTTATTTTATCTCCAACTTCTGCTGGTGTTACATCTATTGCTGCAAGTACAGGTACTGCTAACATACATATCATCATAATTGTCATAACAATTACCATAATCTTTTTTATTTTCATTTTATTTTCCCTCCTTTCATAGCATCTATAAATATATACTATTCTCCTGTTTATCTAGAAGAAATTTATAAACAAATTAATATGTAATATTAAGTTTTTATGTTTTATTACTTTAAATTGAACTTGAGAACTTATATACCATACTTGCTATTGTTACTGCCCCAAAAAGTAGTACTGAACCTACTAAATATGGTATCATTGATTTCTTGTATTCTGCTCTTTCCTCTGCACTTCCTATCATATATTTAATACCTAATACCACTAATATTAATACAGAAACAACAGTTCCAACTGATTGTATTCCTCCTATTATTTTTCCACCTATATTTTTAAGGTCTAGTTGTGCATTTGTATCAGCAGTTGGTGTTACTGAATCTGGAGTTAAAATACTAGATTTTGATGCTCCTACACCATCAGTTCCCTCTACTGGTGCTGCAATTGCAAAAGTTGTGAATCCTAATATCATTAATATAAAAATCTCCATACTAATTATGATTTTTTTCATTTATATTTTCTCCCCCTTTCCCTCAATTTAATGTTTTTTACATGTTTGTATTAACTTACAATTTTATATATAAGCATTGGGAGTGTTGTCATTGAAAATACTAATATAGCTCCTATAATATATGGAATCATTGTTTTTTTATAATCTGCTCTTTCTTCTGCACTT
>CAUWFY010000008.1:0-20312 GCA_963558115.1 uncultured Clostridia bacterium | reverse complement strand
TACCTAAAAAAGAAGTAATTTTATTAAAGAAAGAAATGGAAAAACTAGAAAGAAATCTTGGTGGAATTAAAGATATGGATAAATTACCAGGAGTTATATTCTTAGTAGATCCAAAAAAAGAAAGAATAGCAGTATTAGAAGCTAAAAAATTAAATATACCAGTAGTAGGATTAGTTGATACAAACTGTAACCCAGAAGAAGTAGACTATGCTATACCAGGAAATGATGACGCTATAAGAGCTGTTAAATTAATAGCAGATGTTATGGCAAATGCAGTTATCGAAGGTAGACAAGGTGAAAGTTTCGATGTTGAAACAGAAGAACAACCAATTGAAGAAGAAGTTACTACAATGGAACAAGTTGTTGAAAATAGTGAAGAAAACTAATTTTTAATTAGTATAAGATAATATAATAAAAAATTGTTATTAAATATAAAATAAAATTTAAGTTAAAAACTTAAAAGATGAAAAACAAAAAAGAAGAGTAGAGCTTTTCTGCTCTACTCTTTTAATTTATATAAAAGGGAGGAATTTTAATGGTAACAGCTAGCTTAGTTAAAGAATTAAGAGAAAAAACAGGTGCAGGAATGATGGACTGCAAAAAAGTTTTAACAGAAACAGATGGAGATATGGAAAAAGCAATTGAACTTTTAAGAGAAAGAGGAATTGCAAAAGCAGCTAAAAAATCAGGAAGAGTTGCAGCAGAAGGATTAGTAGAAGCTTATATATCAGAAGATGGAAAAGTTGGAGCAATAGTAGAAGTAAACTCTGAAACAGATTTCGTTGCTAAAAATGAAGAATTTAAAGCTTTTGTAATGGATGTAGCAAAACAAGTTGTAGAAAAAAATCCAAAAGATGTAGAAGAATTATTAAATCAAGAAGCAATTTTTGAAGCTGGAAAAACAGTAAATGAAGCATTAATAGGAAAAATAGCTACAATAGGAGAAAACTTAAGTATAAGAAGATTTGCTAGATTTGAATCAAAAGGATTAATAGAAAAATACATCCATGGAGATGGAAAAATAGCAGTTCTTGTAAACATGACAAAAGGAGAAAAAGAATTAGCAAAAGACTTATGTATGCAAATAGCAGCAGCTAGACCTGAATTCGTAACAAGAGAAGAAGTACCACAAGAAAGAGTAGACAAAGAAATGGAAATCTTAAAAGTTCAAGCTATGAATGAAGGAAAACCAGAACAAATAGCTGAAAAAATAGTACAAGGTAGAGTAGGAAAATTCTATGAAGAAATTTGTCTAGTAGACCAAGTATTTGTAAAAGATTCAAGTATGAAAGTATCTGAATTATTAAAACAAAAAGATGCAGAAATAGTTGAATTTGCAAGATTTGAAAAAGGTGAAGGAATCGAGAAAAAAGAAGAAAACTTTGCTGAAGAAGTTATGAATCAATTAAAATAGAATCTAAGATATTTTAAATATTTATATAAAATTAGGATTAATCTAATGTGAGAGCATTTAAGAATAATCCTAATTTTATTTTATAAAACATTGATATTGTTATTTTTTATGTTAAAATATATTCATAAAATATAAAAGAAAAAATGGAGGGTGTATGAAAAAATTAAAGAAAATAATATTGTTTTTTAGTTTTATGATTTTAAATATAATAGCACTAGCAACAAAATCACAAGCAAGTGGAGATTTATATTTAAATAAATTAGAATTTTATGCAACTATAAATTCTGATGCTAGTATGAATGTAACAGAAATATGGGATATAGATATTAGTAATACTAATACGCTATATAAGACTTTTGAAACTGATAGAGAAAAATATTCAAGAATAAATAATGTAGAAGTAACAGAAATTACTAATGGACAAAACAAAAAATTGAATAAAACAAATGAATTATTATGGCATTTAAATAAAGACGTATATTATGGTTTAAAAAATGATAATGGGGATTTTGAAATTGCATGGGGAGTTGGACTAGATAATGAAAAAGAAACAAGAAAATATAAAATTTCATATAAAGTAAATGATGTCATTTCAAAATATAATGATTATGCAGAATTATATTGGCAATTTATAGGAGCAGATTTTGAAATAGATGCCAAAAAAATAGCAGGTAATATTATTCTTCCTGGAAAGGTTAAAAATAAAGAAGATATAAAAGTATGGGGGCATACTGAAGATTTAAATGGAGAGATTTATGCAACTGATTTAGACAAAATAGAATTTGGAATAAATAATTTTAGAAGTGGGAGATATGTAGAAATAAGAACATTATTTCCAACAGAATTAATAAATTCAACAAATAAAGTATACAATAAAGAAATTTTAGGTACAGTAATAAATGAAGAAACAAAATGGACAGATGAAGCAAATGAAAAAAGAAGACAAAGTGAAACTATAAATTTAGTTATAACATTATCTGTAATTTTAGCAAGTATCGCATTAAGTATATATAGTATAAAAAAAGCTATAAAATTATCAAAAGAAGTAAAAGAAAACAAAAAATACAAACCAACATATGATGGGGAATATTTTAGAGATATACTAAGAGAAAATGCAACACCAGCACAAGCATTACACATATATAAAGAATCAATAACAGGTTTTTCTGATAATGATATAGGTAAAATAATTTCGGCAACATTATTGGACTTAAATCTAAAAAAATATATAAATTTCAATTTAGAAAAAGAAAACAAAAAAGAAAAAATTACAATAGAAATTTTAAATGATAATATTGAACAACTATCACTAGATGAAAAAGTAGTGTTTGAATTTATACAAAAAGCTTGTAAAGATAAGAAAAAGGTAACAGTAAAAGAATTGGAAAAATATATAGAAAAATTAGAAAACGGAAAAATTATAGGGTTAAAAGCAGAACTTAATCATTATACAAAGAAAGAATTAGCAAAAGAAAAAATTTATAATTTAGAAGAAGAAAAGAAATATAAAAAATACACATGTGAAAATTCATTATGTGTAATTATAATATTTATTGCTATTATGGGGATTTTTATTTTATTGCAACAGGCAAACATAATAGGAATAGCAACGCTAGTAATGTTAATAATTTGCGAAATAATCGCAATGGTAATTAATATAAAATCGATTAATAAAATTAATGTATATACTCAAAAAGGAATAGATGAAAAGAAACAGTGGAGAGATTTAAAAAAATATATGGAAGATTTTTCACGACTTAATGAAAGAGAAATACCAGAAATTATAATATGGGAAAAATTTTTAGTTTTTGCAACAGTGTTTAATATTGCAGATAAGGTATTAGAACAATTAAAAATAGTATATCCAAATATTGAAGAAAACTTATCAATAAACAATTATGGATATATGTATTTGATGATGAATACTAATTTTTCAAGAAATTTTACAAATGCAATAAATAATTCAATTTCATCAGCATATTCATCAGCAACAGGTGGAGGAGGAGGCTTCTCAGGTGGTGGTGGAGGCCGGACGGCGGTCGGCGGAGGTGGCGGCCGGAAGGTAAAAAATTATTGAAATGGCATTAATAAATACTTTATTATTAAGAAAAAATTAAGAAATTAGCATAAAAAAGGTGTATTTTTTCCAAATATATGATAAAATAACTCTGATAAATTAAATAAGGAGAGTGGATTATTTGTCAGAATTAAAATATAAAAGAGTATTACTAAAATTAAGTGGAGAAGCATTAGCAGGAAATCAAAAAAATGGAGTTGATGCTGAGACAGTAGGAAAGATTTGTGATAAAGTAAAAGAAATTGTTGATTTAGGAGTTCAAGTAGCAATTGTAGTAGGAGGAGGAAATTTCTGGAGAGGAAGAAATGGACATCAAATGGAGAGAACAACAGCAGATTACATGGGAATGCTTGCTACTGCTATGAATGGTCTAGCACTTCAAGACGCTTTGGAAACAAGAGGAATATATTCAAGAGTACAAACAGCAATAGAAATGAGAGAAATTGCAGAACCATTTATTCAAAGAAAAGCAGAAAAACATTTAAATAGAGGAAGAGTTGTAATATTTGCCTGTGGTACAGGACACCCATATTTTACAACAGATACAGCAGCAGTATTAAGAGCAATAGAAATAAAAGCAGATATAATTCTATTAGGAAAAGCAATAGATGCAGTATATTCAGCTGACCCTAAAATAGACCCAAATGCAACTAGATTTGAAGAAATCTCTTATTTAGAAGTGTTAAATAAAGACTTAAAAGTAATGGATTCAACAGCAACAGCAATGTGTAGAGACAATAATATACCATTATTAGTTTTTGGAATAGCTGACCCTGAAAATATAGTAAGAGCAGTAAAAGGTGAAAAAATAGGTACAATAGTATCGTAAAATAAAAGCAAAAAGGAGAATGAAAAATGGATTATACAAAAATACAAGAAAAAATGGAAAAAACAATAAGCAATTTTGCGGAAAGATTATCAGAAATAAGAGCTGGAAGAGCAAATCCAGCAATATTAAATAAAATAAAAATAGACTACTATGGAACACCAACACCAATAAATCAAATGGCAGGAATATCAGTTCCAGAAGCTAGATTAATAGTAATTCAACCATGGGATATAAGTGTTTTAAAAGATATAGAAAAAGCAATTCTTGCATCAGATATAGGAATTAACCCAAATAATGATGGAAAAGTAATAAGACTAGCTTTCCCTGAATTAAATGAAGAGAGAAGAAAAGAATTAGTAAAAGATGTAAAGAAAATGGCAGAAGAAGCTAAAGTTGCTGTAAGAGGAGCTAGAAGAGATGGGATAGAAACAGCAAAAGCAGAACAAAAAGAAGGAAATATGACAGAAGATGAATTAAAACAAGCAGAAAATGAAATTCAAAAACTTACTGATAGAAATGTAGAAGAAATTGATAAAATATTAGCAAATAAAGAAAAAGAAATAATGTCAGTATAAAATTTCAAGTTATTTATTCTAAATTATACCTAAAGGGGAATAATAGAAAAATGGAATTTAAACAAAAATTATTAGAATATCAAGAAATAATAAATAAGGAATTAGAAAAAAATATAGTAAGACAAGAATGCTTAGAAAAGACTTTGAATTCCTCAGTAGAATACAGTTTATTAGCAGGAGGAAAAAGGCTTAGACCAATTTTAATATTAGCTTCATATGAACTATTTAAAAATGATATAGAAAAGTGTATGCCATATGCAGTTGCATTAGAAATGGTGCATAACTTTTCATTAATACATGATGATTTACCAGGAATCGATAATGATGATTTTAGACATGGAAAACCAACAAACCATAAGCAATTTAATGAGGCAACAGCAATTTTAGCAGGAGATAAATTATTAAATAATAGTTATAAAGTTATAAGTGAAGACTTGCTAACAACAGAGTCGGAACAAGAACTAAAAACAAAGCTTAAAATATTTAATGAATTTTCAGTAGCGATAGATAAAATGATTATTGGAGAATATGTAGATACTGAATATGAAGCAAAAGAAATAAAAGCAGAAGACTTAGACTTTATTCATGAAAATAAAACAGGAGCATTTTTAGTATTAAGTGTTAGAATAGGAGCAATGCTTGCAAATGCAAATTCTAATGATTTAGAAAAATTAACTAAATATGCTAAAAAAATTGGTTTAGCTTTTCAAGTAAAAGATGATATTTTATCAGAAGAAGGAAATGAAGAAATTATAGGAAAACCAGTAGGAAACGATATAAAGTTAAAAAAATGTACATATGTATCTAAATATGGTCTAAATAAGGCAAAAGAAATGCTAAATCAAATTATAGAAGATAGCATAAAAGAAATAGCAGAATATGGAGAAAAAGCAGAATTTTTAATAGAATTATCAAATTATATAGCAAATAGAAATAGATAAAGTAACCTACTAAAAAGACAATATCTTGCAAAAAGTATTTTTATCAAAACTTTAAGCATGACAAAAACTGAATAAAACTGAATTTTATAATTATTCATTCTAATTTGTGATTTAAAGGGGAAGGAAAGATAGAAAATGAAATTCAATAAAGAATATATGCCTAAACATATAGCAATAATAATGGATGGAAATAGAAGATGGGCAAAAGCAAAAGGAAAGCCAGTTAGTTTCGGACATAAAGAAGGAGCAAAAACCTTAGAAAAAATAGTAAGATATGCAAATAAAATTGGATTAGAATATATAACAGTATATGCATTTTCAACAGAGAACTGGAAAAGAGCAGAAGATGAAATAAAAGCATTAATGATGCTTTTACAAAATTACTTAGATGAATATGCAAAAAGAGCAGATACAGAAAATATAAAAGTTAAGATATTAGGAGATATTTCAGCTTTATCAGAAGGAATGCAAAAAAGTATAAATAAATGTATGGAAAGAACAAAAGATAATACAGGAGTTACCTTTAATATTGCATTAAACTATGGAGGAAGAGATGAAATATTAAAAGCAATTAAACAAATTGCTAAAGAAGTCAAAGAAGATAAATTAAAAATAGAAGAAATAACAGAAGACAAGGTATCAAATAGCTTATATACAAAAGGAGAGCCTGATCCAGACTTATTAATTAGAACAAGTGGAGAATTAAGATTAAGCAATTTCTTACCATGGCAATTAGTATATTCAGAATTTTTATTTATTGATAAAAATTGGCCAGATTTCAATGAAGAAGATTTAGATAATGCAATTATAGAATATCAAAAAAGAACAAGAAAATTTGGAGCAAATTAAAGAAGAAATAGAAAGAAAGAGGAATAAAGATGGATATAAAAAGAATAACATCAGGACTATTAGGATTTCCATTAGTATTACTAATTTTAATAATAGGAAATAAATTTGTTGTAGATGTAGCCCTAGCAATTATTGCAATATTGGCAATGGATGAATATTTTAATGCAATTTCAAAGATAGCAAAACCAGTAAGATGGGTAGGCTATTTAAGTTGTATTAGTATAGCACTTATACATATAATGCCACCAGAAACAGCTAATTCAGCAGCAATACTTGCAATACCTACAATATTATTAATATTATTTGCACAAGTAATTGCAACTGAAATGAAAACAAGTTTTAAAGATATTGCTTATACATTTATAGGAATAATATATGTTGTATTGTGTATAATGTTTATAGCTAAGATAAATGGAATGCAAAATGGAAATATATTAATTTGGTATGCAATAATAGCAGCTTGGGGAACAGATATATTTGCATATTTTGTTGGGAAAGCGATAGGAAAACACAAATTTAGTAAAATAAGTCCTAAAAAATCAATAGAAGGTTGCATAGGAGGAACAATAGGATGTATTTTATTAATGTTATTATATACATATGTAGCAAATAATTATTGGGGAATGAATTATTCATATTTATTTATAGCAGGAATTGGAATTATATTAAGTTTTATAGGACAAATTGGGGATTTTGCAGCTTCAACAATAAAAAGATATGTTGATATAAAAGATTATAGTAATTTAATACCAGGACATGGTGGAATGTTAGATAGAATAGATAGTTTAATGTTTATAGCACCATTTGCATATATATTATTAACATTTATTTAAAACTATTAGTTAGCCATAAGGCTTAGTAGGAGGCAAATTTGGTAACATTTATAATATCAGCAATAAAAATTATATTTTTATTAGGATTTTTAATATTTATACATGAACTAGGTCATTTTCTAGTAGCGAAACTTTGTAAAGTAAAAGTAAATGAATTTGCGATAGGATTTGGTCCACAAATATGGCAAAAGCAGGGAAAAGAAACTAAATATGCATTACGAGCATTACCACTTCGGTGGTTTTGTTAGTATGGAAGGAGAAGATGAAAGGTCTGAAGATAAAAGAGCTTTTTCAAATGCTAGTATTCCAAAAAGAATAGCAATTTGTTTAGCAGGGGCAACTGTAAATATTATCTTTGGTTTAAGCATATATTTTATTTTTGCAACAAATTCAGGTGTATATGTAACAAATGAAGTAGATTCAACAATAGATGGATATGTAGCAGAGCAAGTAGGAGTACAAAGTGGAGATAAAATTGTAAGAATAAATGATAAGAAAATAAAAAGTAAATATGATTTAGATAAAATTATGAATAAATCAAATGGTGAAGAATTAAATATAAAAGTAGAAAGAAATAATGAGATACTTGATTTTAAAGTAAAACCAACAGAAGTAAAAAATAGAGTAACCCGGAATGTACTTAGATGAAAAATGCCAAGTAATTGCAGTAGAAAAAGGAAGTAGTAGTGAAAAACAAGGAATAAAAGCAAATGATGTAATATTAAAAATAAATAATGAAGAAACAAATAAAGATTCAAATAAAGCATTGGAAATATTACAACAAAAAGGGTTAGGAACGATGTTATTAACAGTAGAAAGAGGAAAGGAAGAGATAAATATAGAACTAACTCCAGATTATGTTTCTTCTTACTATATAGGAGTTAATATGAAAAAAGCACCAGATACATTTTGGAATAAGTGCATATATGGTGCGATGGAAACTAAGAAATTTGCTTTTTCAATATTAGATAATATTAAAAAGCTATTTACAGGTGGAGTTGGAATAGACCAAATGATGGGACCTGTAGGAATATCAGAAGCTGTGGCTAAAACTAGTGGATGGCAAGATTTTATTTATATGATGGCTTTAATTTCATTATCTTTGGGTGTTACTAATTTATTACCTATACCAGCCTTAGATGGTGGTAAAATTTTGATTCTGTTGATTGAAGCAATAAGAAGAAAACCTATGAAACAGGAAACAGAAATAAATATACAGCTACTTGGTTTTTCAATTTTGATAGCATTGTCAATTTATGTGACTTATAATGATATTTTGAGGATTTTTTGATGTTTCTTAGATTATTGTAAGTGATGATGAGTAGAGACTCTGAAATACTGTTAAAGGATGGTATTTTGGAGTCATTTTATATTTGGATTTTTTTGATTAATTTAGCCGTTAAACTTCTGAAATAGTAAAAAATGAAAATGAATATATAAATTGTTTCAAAAATACTGAAATTTTAAAATAATTTTGTAATTGACTAAAAGATTTCTAAATGCTATAATTAGTGTATCGAAAAAAGGAAAATAAAATCGAATAATAAATAATTGGAGGTACTTATGAAAAAAAATGTAAAAAGTAAATGTTTAATAGTTGTATTAATGGTAATTGCTCTGGCTTTTGGATTACAAAATAATGTATATGCATCTATATCAATGTCATTATCTAGTGTAAATTTGGAAGCTGGTAAAAGCACTACTGTAAATATGATAGCAAATAATACTACTGGGGATGTTAACATTACTTCATCAAATCCAGAGGTAGCAACTGCGACGGCAACTAGTAAGATTTCAAATAACTCTATACCAATAACAATAACAGGTAAGAGTGCAGGTAATGCAACGATAACAATATCAGGAATGGCACAAGATACTGATACAGGAGCCAATAAGGCTAAATATTCTAGAACCATAAATGTAAAAGTAACAGGAAATGCAGTAGTAGACTCAACAGGGGCAGAATTAAGTAATTTAGGGATAAAGCCAAATGACTTTTCAGGATTTCTACCTAATAAAACAACTTATGATGTTACTGTTCCAGAAAATGTGCAAAGCATAGAAGTATATGCAACAGCTAAAGATACTAGTGCAAAGGTTTCTGGAATTGGTACACAAAAATTAGCGATAGGAGAAAATAAAATAGATCTAGTAGTTTCTGCTAGTGATGGAACAACAAAGACTTACACTATAAATGTAAAAAGAGAGGGAGAAAATAAAGAAGAAGTTTCACAAACGACAGAAAAAGTTGAAGAAGGCTTATCTGAATTAAAAGTAGAAGATTTAGAGTTAACACCAAAGTTTACAACAAATGTATTTGAATATTCTACTAAATATATTGGAGAAAAAACAACTTTAGACATACAAGCAATAGTAACAGAACCAACTTATACAGCTGAAATAGTAGGAAATGAGGACATAAAAGAAGGAGAAAATGTAGTTACTATATTAGTTTCAGATAAGAACGGCAAGAATGTTGCTACATATCAAATAAATATAAATAAAAGTAAAATCGATGAAGAAGCAATAGCAAAACAAGAAGAACAAAGAAATCAAGATGAACAAAAAAAATTACTATTAGTAGGTGGAATAGCAGGAGGAATAATATTACTTATAATAATAATATTAGTTATAAAGCATCAAAGAAGTAAATCATATGCAGAAGAATTTTCAGCAATCCCATTTTCAAAATTAAATGATAAAGATGATGAAGAATATTTTGATAATAAAAATGAAGATATAAATGATATTGATAGTGGAATTGGAAAAAATTTCATGAAAAATGAAACTAATAATAAAGAACAAGAAGAATTTAAGCAAGAAGTTTCTAAAGATATAGAAGAAGTAAAAACAACATCAAAAGAAGAATTAAAAAGAAAATTTTTAGAAGGGTATAATACAAATTTTGATGAGGACTTTAAAGAAGAAAAGGTAAAAAAGAGTAAACATAAAGGGAAAAGATTTAAATAAAATTAAAATGGTACTCTATAATATTAGAGTACCATATATATGCCAATATAGCTCAGTTGGTAGAGCAACGGATTCGTAACCCGTAGGTCAGCAGTTCGATTCTGCTTATTGGCTCCATATTATATGAGGAGAAAATTCTATGAAAATTTATTTAGCATCAAACAATAAAGGAAAAATTAAAGAAATAAAAAAATTCTTTTCAAATGCAGAAATCATAACACCAAATTCATTAAAAGAATTTCAAGAACCAGAAGAAAACGGAAAAAAATTTGAAGAAAATTCTATGATAAAAGCAAAAGCATTATATCATTTTGTAAAAGACAATATGAAAAAAGGAGACATTATTATTGCTGATGATTCTGGAATTATTATACCAACCTTAGGTGAAGATAAATTAGGAGTTTATACAAAAAGACAAATGCTTAGTTGGACATCTGAAAATAATTGTGATGAAAAAGAATTTTGGGAACACATTGTAAATATAGCAGGAGAAAAATCAGAAGCAAAATTTTTAGCAGTAATTTCTGTAATTGATTGTGAAGGAAAAGAATTTTCATATACACATACTCTTGACGGAACTGTTGCATATCCAAGGGGAACAAATGGATTTGGGTTTGATAGTATATTTGAATATAAAGGTAAAACCTTAGCAGAAAGAACAATAGAAGAAAAAGAAAAAATAAGTCCAAGAGGAAAAGCACTTGAAAAAGTGGCAACGAAAAATGAAAACTAAATTTAGTTTTCATTTTTTGCTATATGCAATAATTACTGTATATATTAATAAAAATCCCCAAAAATATGGAAAAAAGCAAAAATATATGTTAAAATATATATTGTTAAATTTTACATTGAAAGGAAAGAAAGAAAATGGGATTTTTCGATAAATTAAAAAATGGCTTAAATAAAACAAAAAAATCATTTGATGAGAAAATAAATAATGTATTTAGCAGTTTTAGAAAAGTAGATGAAGAATTTTTAGATGAATTAGAAGAAATACTAATAATGTCAGATATAGGAATGGATACATCAATAAAAATTATAGGAAATTTAAGAGAAAGAATAAAAAAAGAAAAAATACAAGACGAAACAGAAGTAAAACAAGCCTTGAGAGAAGAAATGCAAAAAATATTAGATGTTACAGATATTAGTTTACATTTAAACACTAAACCATCAGTAATTCTAGTTATAGGAGTAAATGGAGTTGGAAAGACAACATCAATAGGAAAAATTGCAAATAGATTAGCAAAAGACGATAAAAAAGTAGTAGTTGCAGCAGCAGATACTTTTAGAGCAGCAGCAGTTGAACAATTAGAAATATGGGCAAAAAGGTCAGGTGCTGATATTGTAAAAAGAGATGAAGGAGTAGATCCAGCTTCAGTAGTTTATGATGCATTAAAAATAACTAAAGAAAAAAATGCAGATGTATTAATAGTTGATACAGCAGGAAGATTACACAATAAAAAATATTTAATGGATGAATTAAATAAAATTCAAAAAGTAATAAATAAAGAAATGCCAGAAGCTGATAAAGAAGTGTTATTAGTAATAGATGGAACAACAGGACAAAATGCTATTTCACAAGTAAAAGCCTTTAAGGAAGAAGCTGATATAACAGGATTAGTTCTTACAAAATTAGATGGGACAGCTAAAGGTGGAGTAGTTATAGGGATTGTAGAAGAAAATAAGATTCCTGTTAAATTCATAGGAGTTGGAGAACAAATTGACGATATGGAAATCTTTAATTCAGAAGAATTTGTAAAAGCAATTATATAAATAATGTATTTAGATAAGGAGGAAGTTTTTGTGAGTCAAAAGGAAGTAAATGAAAATATAAATAATACAAAAGCTAACAATCAACAATCAAAAACAGAACAAAGTTCTACAATGACTAAAGAAAAAAATAAAAAAAGTAAAGCAAGAATGATAGCTGTAATAGTATTTATTATACTATTTTCAATAGTAAGTTATATACAAGTAAGGGGAAGTTATTTAGAGTATCAAGAATTAGGTCAAAAATATGTAGAAATTTTTAATACAAATTTAATATATAGATATAGTATAATGGGAATTAATTTCATATTATTATTCTTTGCAATCTACTTTACAAATAGAGGAATCAAAAAAGGATTAAAACCATTTTTTGAAAAAGAAAAAAAGCCAATGCCAAAAATACTTAATAAATCATTAGCTTTAGTAATATCAATAATTGTAAGTGCAGTAATGTCTGGAGTTATGATGCAAAAAATAATGCTTGCATTAGCTAATACAAGTTTTGGGCTAACAGACCCAATTTTTAATTTAGACATTTCATATTTCATATTTAGAAAACCAGTAATTGAAATGTTAGTATATTACTTTTTAGGAATTATAGTAGGTTTAACTATATATATGGCAGTATATTATATAATTGTATTTAATAAATATTTTGATGGTGTAGATGCTAAAATGCTACAAAATAGCCTATTTATGAAAAAACTTACAAGAAATGCTTTATTTATAATAATTGCAGTAGCTATAATAACAATTTTAAATACACAAAATTTAATGTTAGGAAAAATTTTAACAGTAGGTGGAAATATAGAAATTACGGGTGCTGGAATAACAGAATCTACTATAAAATTATGGGGATATGTAATATTCGCATTTGTTATTGTAATTTTTGCATATAGAGCATTAAAATATTTTAAACAAAAAAATACAGCCAAAATATTAAAAAATTTAGCAGTTATACCAATATATTTGGTGCTACTTTTTGTAGTAATGGTTGGATATGATTTAATATTTGTTAGAACAAATGAATTGGACAAGGAAAAGAAATATCTAGCTGAAAATATAGAAAATACAAAAAATGCATATAACTTAAATATAGAAGAGGAAAATCTTGAATATTCAGGAACAATAACAGAAGAAGAAATAAATGAAAATCAATTTATAGTAAATAATATACCAATAGTAAGTAAAGAAGCAGTAATATCAACATTAAAAAATAATCAAACAAATACAGGATATTTTACATATAGAGATGCAAACTTAGCTAAATATAAAATAGGCGATAAAGAAGAATTAGTATATATATCACCTAGAGAAATAGCCAATACTGGAAGAACATACAGCAATAAGACTTATGAATATACACATGGTATGGGAGAAATATTAACTTCTGCATCAGAAACAACAGAAAGTGGAAATGTAAAATATATTCAAAAAGATGTATCAGGTAAAGACGAAAAAGTAAATATAGAAGAACCTCGTACATATTTTAATACAGGAAATGAAGGAATAATAGCAACTAATACTAAGAATAAACAAGAATATGATTATACTGATGAACAAGGAAATGATAAAACATCTACATATAATGGCAAGGCAGGTTTACAACTAGGATTTTTAGATAGATTAGTATTAGGAATTTATAAAAACGATATAAATTTAGCTTTTTCTAGTGAAATAACTAATGAAAGTAAAATTTTAATAAATAGAAATATAATTCAAAGAGCTAAAAAAGCATTACCATATTTAATGTATGAAGAAAATCCATATACAGTTATAAGTGATGATGGAAAAATATATTGGGTATTAGATGCATATACAATTTCAAGTAGTTACCCATATTCTCAATATACAGACTTACTACATGAAGGAACAACTAGAGATATAAATTACATAAGAAATTCAATAAAAGTAATAATAGATGCATATGATGGAACAATGAGATTTTATATAACAGATAGAACAGACCCAATAGCAATGGCATATAACCATATATATAGTAGTCTATTTGAAGACTTAGATGAAGAAATACCACAAGATATTTCAAAACATTTTGTATACCCAGAATTATTATATAAAATACAATCACAAATTTTAGAAGTTTATCATAATGTAAAACCAGAAGTATTATATAGAGGAGATGACTTATGGGATACAGCAAAATATAATACAGTAAATTCAAGTAAATCAACAGGTACATATTTAGAGCCTTATTATACAATGGTTAAAATAGGAAATAAAAATGAAATTGGACTAATCCAAATGTATACACCAAATGAAAAACAAAATTTAATTTCATATCTAGTAGGAAGTACAGAAGGAGCAAATAATAAACTAAAATTGTATAAATTCTCAGCAGATAGTAATATAGTTGGACCAATGCAATTAAATAAACAAATAAAAGAAGATGAAACAATATCAACAGAATTACAAGCATTAGAAACAACAGGAACAAAGATTACGAAAAATATGATAATAGTACCAATACAAAATACTCTATTATATGTAGAACCAGTATATCAAACAATGCTTAATGAATCAGATACACCAATATTGAAAAAAGTAATTGTAGCTTCTGGAAATAAAGTGGCAATAGGAGATTCATTGCAAGGAGCATTACAAAATTTATTATCAAAATATGCTGTTGATATAGAAGTTGAAAACACAGAAGATATTGAAGGCTTAATAGATTCAATAATAAAAGCAAATAAAAATTTAACAGAATCTAATAATAATAATGATTGGGAAATGATGGGTAAAGACATACAAAAATTACAATCTTTAATAGAATCTTTAGATAAAATGAAAAGTAGTCAAAAAAATGATAGCAAAAATATATTAAATGAAAATACAACTACTGAAAACAGTGAAAAAGAAAGTAACAAAAAAGCAAATACTATAAAAAATAATAACAATACCACTAATAGTACAATGTAATAGAATAAAATGAATAAAAAAACATAAAAAATCCACTATAATAAAAAGGTGGATTTTTTATGTTTAATATTTGTAAACAATTATATAATAATTTAAGAATATATAGGAAAAAAATAAAAAACGAACAAAAAGAAAAATTGCAAAATTCAATAGATAATTTAATAAGAATCTTTCAAAGGAGCAATATAGAAGAATGGAGTTATCTTTTAGGAAATAGAAAAGAAATTATAAAGAGAAATTTTATAGCAGGAATAGCACGAGGTGTAGGTATAGGAATAGGAGTTACAATTATAACAGCTATTTTAATTATAATGTTACAGAAAATTGTGACTTTGAATATACCTATTATTGGAGAATATATTTCTGATATTATTGATATTGTGCAAAAGTCGAGGTAAAAGAATTAAAGAATAGAAGAGGTGTTTTTTATAAGAATATTAGATAAAAGACAAGAGAAATACCTGTTAAAAAATATAATTTTTTAAATGAATAGTATTATAGAATAAATACATTTAGATTAAGTATAAAAAATATATAAAATCCAATGTAATAAATAATATTTTAAAATCATTAATAATATAATCATAACAATATAATAATAAAATATATTATTATAAAGGCTTAATATATTGAAAACAATATTAAAGCCTTTGAAAGAATAGGGAAAGGAATAGATTTTACATGAAATTTTGTTTTATTGGAGGAGATTCTAGAAATATTGAATTAGCAAAAATACTTGCAAAAGATGAAATGTTAGTATATACTTATGGCTTAGAAAAAGGATTTTTTGAAAAAGATTTGAACCCAAAAATTATACAATGCAAAAATTTAGAACAAGCAATAAATGAAGCAGAAATAATAATTACAGCATTACCTTTTTCAAAAGACAATAAAAATATTAATACACCACTTTCTGAAAAAAATTTAAAAATAGAAGAAATATTAAATAAAATAAAAGGAAAAAAGGTTTTTACTGGTAATATTTCAAAAGAAATTAAAGAAAAATTTGATAAAGAAAATATAAAATTTTTTGATATAATAAAAGATGAAGAATTTGCAATATTAAACACAGTACCAACAGCAGAAGCAACAATAAAGATTATTATTGAAAATACTAAAAATATAATACAAAATGCAAGATGCCTAATTATGGGCTTTGGAAGAATAGGGAAAATATTAGCATATAAAATACAAGCTTTAAGTTTAAGAACAACAGTTATACCAACAAATAAAATAGAAGAGGCATGGGGCAAAGCATATGGGTATGATATAATAACTTTTGAAAAAATTAAAGATAGAAAAGAAATTTTAAGTGAATATGATATAATAATTAATACTATACCAAAAATCATACTAAAAGAAGAGGAATTAAAAAATATCAGAAACGATGCACTAATAATTGATTTAGCATCAAAGCCATTTGGTATAGACAGAAACTTTATGAAAGAGCAAGAAATGAACTTTATTGAAGCTTTAGGGTTACCTCGGGAAAATTGCACCAGTTACAGTTGCAAAAAATATAAAAGAAATAGTATTTAATGTTTTAAAAATATAAATAAAGAAATGTTACCCTTTGCATTTTAATAATAAATTATTGTTTCATACTTTGTGTGTCGCAATCTACAGAATATAAAAAATAAAAGTAGATTGCTCCAATCGCACTCACTATCGTTCGTTTGGTCGCTTACGCAGTATTTCAACAATAATTTATTATTAAAATGCAAAGGGTAACAAAAGAAAGAAAGGAGAAATCTATGTTTATAGAAATATTAAAAGCAATTTTATTTGGAATTGTAGAAGGAATAACAGAGTGGTTACCAATTAGTAGCACAGGACATTTAATATTATTACAACAATTTATGAAATTTGAACAAGTATCACCAGAATTTTGGGAAATGTTTAAAGTTGTAATACAATTTGGAGCTATTTTAGCAGTAGTATTAATATACTGGAAAAAAATATGGCCAATTACTAAAAATAAAAAAGAAGGAATAAAATCAACAGGTTTTTTATCTTATTTTAATAAAAACACAATGGATTTATGGGGAAAAATCTTAGTTGCCTGTGTACCAGCAGCTATAATAGGATTAGCATTTGACGAATTTTTTGAAAAATTATTCTATAATCCAACTTGTATAGCAATAGCATTAATTGTATTTGGTATAGTATTTATAATTATTGAAAATTGGAACAAAAAAGGAAAAAAGAAAAGAGGAAAAAACTCAGAAATTACATATAAAGATGCTTTAATAATCGGAGTATTCCAATTATTAGCAGCAATTTTTCCGGGAACATCTCGTTCAGGAGCAACAATTATAGGTGGATTATTAATAGGCCTATCAAGAGAAAATGCAGCAGAATTTACTTTTTACTTAGCAATTCCAACTATGTTAGGAGCTAGTTTATTGAAATTAGTTAAATTTGGTTTAGGATTTACAAGCATAGAATTGATAGTACTTTTAGTAGGAATGTTTGTATCATTTATAGTATCTATGTTTGTTATTAAATTCTTGATGAATTATATTAAGAAACATGACTTTAAAGTATTTGGATATTATAGAATTATTTTAGGAATAATTGTTTTAGCTGTTTTGAGTTAATAGAATAAAAAATAGACTGTTTACAAATTATAAGTAAGCAGTCTATTAACTTTTTTATTCAATTTTTTGTTCTCTTCTACTAGAAGAATTATTACACATCTTTTCATATTCCTTGCATTTAATTTTATAATCCATTTGCATACATAAATACTTATAATATGTATATGCCTGTTCATATTGGATAATTGGATTAAACATAGGGTCTTTATACATATCATTCATATCAGGTGAAATTCCAAAATCCATATATGGAGGGTAATTAGGATTAAAATTATTATAGTCTTTTTCCAATTTATCATCTCCCATCTCTACACTAAAATATATTATAAAAAAATTAAATTATTACTATAAATCAAAATAAAAAATAGGAATAGTATTCATTAATACAAAAGTATATAAAGCTGCAAATAAGCCATGAAGTATTTTTCCATATATATAAGGTTTAATTGATAAATCAGTTTTTGAAGTTATACTAAATACCTGCAAAAGAATAGAAATCCCACCAAAACCTAGTAAAAATGCAGTTATTATAATATTTATAGATAGTTTTCTAAATGCAATATTTGAAATAATATTGATTCCATTAGTTATTTCTAATAATCCAGTAAAAATACCAGATATAAAACTAGTATCAATATCAAAAAAAGTACATAATGGTGTAAATATTAATTCCAACATCTCTAGCAAATGACTTGATTTAAGGATTGATATTATACTAGAAAAAATAACAACAAATCCTCCAATTATAAGAATAGTAGAGATACTACTTGTTATACTTTCAGACAAGATTTCTCCTAAATTAGAGAAGGTTGCATAATTTTTTTTGGATTTTGTAGATAAAGTACTTGCACTTGAGACATAACTAGAAGAAGATGAATTTTTTTTCCAAAATCTAAATATAAAGCCAACTGTTATACAGGCTAATATATGAGTAATAAATAATAGAATACCAATAGTAGTATTCCTATAAAGCAAAATACCAACAGTTCCTATTATAAAAAGAGGACCAGAATTATTTGTAAAACTTAATAACCTCTCGCATTCTTCTTTTGAACAAATATTATTTTTTCTAAAATTTGAAGCAATTTTTGCACCGATAGGATATCCGCTTATAATTCCCATAATAAAAGCAAAAGCACCTTCACCTTTGATATTAAAAAGAGGTTTCATAAAACCATTTAAAAAATTTCCTAATTTATTAATTATATTTGTATGCATAAGAAGTTCTGTTGCAACAAAAAAAGGAAATAAAGATGGAACAACAGAATTAGCCCACAAAGAAAGACCTGATTTTATAGCAGGTAAGTTACTTTTTGAGAAGATTAAGAGGCAAAAAGTGAATAGCAAAAAAATTATTGGTAGTAAATTTCGTTTAATTTTTAGAACATAGAAATTAGTTTTCAAAATAGTACCTCCAATGAATAATATATATGAACAATTTATTCAATATAGTAAGATATATGATAAAATCTTGGTAATAGATTAATTTATTTCACATTATTGACTAACATGCAAAGTAAGTGTTATTGGATGATGCTTTTTAAAATTAACCGCTAGAAATAGTTGATAATTATAATTTTTTTTGATTTTGACTACTTATTTCATTCAGAAAGAATTGGTAAGGCTTCCTAATGAGCCTCTCTCACTCAGACCCTTTCATACTTCAAGTACCGTGAGCATTCCTCATTAGAAAGCCTTATCAATTCTAATCTTCATTCCAGTCGAACGTCAAAATCAAAAAAAATTATAATTATCAACTATTTCCAGCTTCTCTATAATAAAAACCATTATCCTGTAACAATAAATATAATAGATTAACTTCTAAAGTTTAAGTTTCGGTTTTTTTATATTTTATAAATTATATTATTTTATAAATTATATTATTTTAGAAATTGCTAAAAATGCTCCTCAATTAGAAATGTTTAACAACCGAAACGGTAAATATAGCCATGTAAAGTATTTTGGAAAAAAATATCGAAATTTAAATTCTAAAGTTATGTCAATAGTTATTGGATTTTATGTTGATTTGTGACAATATAAATATATTAATTTTTATAATCTTGTTTTATAGGTTGATATATAGACATTCGATAAAAATATTTTAATGAGGAAATAATTAATGGTGGATTTGAGATTTTTTTTATTTTTTATGGGAATTATTATAATGGTTATTAGAACGTGCTATAGTGGCTATAGTGAGATTAGTAAAAAATTATTCCAATTATAGAAAAAAGTACAAATTTATGATACAATAAATTCAGTCTAAAATGAAAGGTGATAAAATGTTAGAAAAAATAAATTATCCAGAAGACCTAAAAAAATTAACACTAGAGGAAAAAGAAACATTAGCAATAGAAATCAGAAAATACATACTAGAAATTGTATCAAAAAATGGAGGCCATTTAGCATCGAATTTAGGAGTAGTCGAATTAACAATAGCATTACATAGTGTATTTAATTTCCCAGAAGATAAAATTGTATGGGATGTAGGACATCAAACATATGTGCATAAAATTT
>CAUWFY010000007.1:0-20513 GCA_963558115.1 uncultured Clostridia bacterium | reverse complement strand
TTGCAAATGAAGTGACAAGAATAGGAATAAGTCAAACTGAAATTGAACAAGGAAATGTTTATTGGTTATCTACATCTAATTTAGAGAAAATGGGGATAAAAAATACAAAATCAGATGAAAAAAATGGTTATTATATAATTGTATATAATATGGAAGAAATATCAGCAGAAATATATAATACAGTAGGGTATAAAGATATATATTCATTAACAGATATAGAAAATATTGAGGAATAAGACTAAAAAGATAGTAATTATGGATTTTAGTTTTTACATAGCTATATTAGAATTTATATAATATGATATAGTAGAAAAATTTTATATAATATTTATTCTTATCTAAACTATGGATGGAAGGAATGGTAGCAAAATTGAAAGAAAAGGAACTAGAAAGATTAGTAGAACTAAAAAAAATAGAAAGAGATTTATATAACAAGGGTTTTAAAAATATATGTGGAATAGATGAAGCTGGTAGAGGACCATTAGCAGGACCAGTTGTAGTTGCTGGAGTTATTATGCCACAAGATTCAATGATAGAAGGAGTAAATGATTCTAAAAAAGTTTCAGAAAAGAAAAGAGAAAAATTATATGATTTAATAATTGAAGAAGCAATAAGTTATTCTGTTGCAATAATTGGACAAGATGTAATTGACGATATAAACATTTTAAATGCAACTAAACAAGGAGTGGCAGAAGTAGTAAGAGGGTTAGACGTAAAACCTAATTTAATACTTGTAGATGCACTTACTCATATAGATACAAGTGGAATACCATATGATTCAATAGTTAAAGGAGATGCAAAATGCTATAATATTTCAGCTGCATCAATTTTAGCAAAAGTAACTAGGGATAGAATAATGCGAGAGTGGGAGGAAATTTATCCTCAATATGGTTTTTCTTCACATAAAGGATATGGAACGGCTAAGCATATAGCAGCAATAAAAGAATATGGTTTATGTCCAATACATAGAAGAAGTTTTACAAAAAATTTTATATAAATATAGGGGGAAATATGAAAAGTTTTAGTGAAATATATGGAAAGATTTATAAAGAAAGTAATGATAAATTGGAAGAAATTAGAAAACAAGTTATAAAAAGAGAAATATTGGTAATAGTTTTAATAATATCTTTTTTGGTAGCAATTACAATATTATTTTTTACTAGAAATGTATTACTTTCTTTTTTATTAATAATATTTGCAATAGTACTTATATTTAAGGATATAAAAAAAGGAAATATTGGTACTAAATATGAGAAAATCTTTAAAGAAGAAGTTTTTGCGAAATTTGTAAGTGGATATAATGATTCATTAAGTTTTGATGCAGAAATAGGTACAAATGTAAAAGATTATGAAGATGGTGAATTTGAAAATTTTAACGCATATTACACGGAGAATAGTATTATAGGTTTATTAGACAATGGTTGTAAAATACATATGGCAGAAGTAAGGACTGAAGGATTAAATAATGGAATTAATATGGCAGAAGTGCTAGGAATGGATCAATTTAATGATCCTAATAGAAGAGTTGTAAAATCTTTTCAACAAAGTGATTCATCTCAAACAGTATTTAGTGGATTGTTTGCTAAAATAGAAATAGAAAAAGCAATTCCAAATACAATAAAAATTAGAAAAGATAGTGTAAAGGAATTTCTAAAAAAAGAAGAAAAAATGAATATGGATTCAAGTGAATTTGAAAAATATTTTACAGTTTATGCAAAAGATGAAATTGTGGCAATGCAAGTATTAACAGCAGATCTTATGCAAATATTTATAGATTTCAGAAGAGATTGTAAGTTAACTCCAGAAGTAACTTTAAAAAACAATAATATATATATAAGATTTGATACAGGAAGAATATTTAATGAAAATGTTCACAAAAAAGCATTAGATTTTGATGCTTTATTAAAATATTACAAAATAATGAATTTTACATTAAGATTATCAGAAAAGATTTCTAAAAATCTTAATGAATTAGATGTTTAGGGGGAAATAATGATTATAATAATAGCGATGCCTATAATGTTAGCAATGCTTACATTTATGATATATAATTCATTTATAAAATCAGAGAATAAAGTAGAACAAGCATATTCGAGTATAGATGTATATTTAATGCAAAGATTTGACTTAATACCAAATTTGGTTGAATGTGTAAAAGGATATATGACATATGAAAAAGAAACTTTGGAAAATATGACAGAGTTAAGAAAAAAATATTTGACAAATAAAAATTTAAAAGATGGAGAAAAACTAAATAATGAATGCAATAAAATTTTGTTAAATGGAGAAAATTACCCAGAGCTAAAAGCATCTGAACAATTTATAAATTTACAAAAAAATTTACAAAAGATAGAAAATCAACTACAAGCAGCTAGACGTATTTATAATATGGAAGTAAATATATATAATAATAAAGTAAATATGTTTCCAACTAATCTTGTAGCTAGTTTGTGTGAGTTTAAAGAAAAAGAGTATTTTTCAGCAGAAATTGAAACTCAAGATAATGTTAAAATAGATTGTTAATTAAAAAGAAAACGAAATTGAGAAATATCTAAAAGTTGGAAATTTATTCATTTTTATTTGTATCTTTAAGGAAAGGAAGGAGAGTAAATATGAATATCCTAGAAATTATAGAAAAGAAAAGAGATAAAAAAGAATTATCTAAAGAAGAAATACAATTTTTCATAACAGAATATACAAATGGTAATATTGCAGATTATCAAGCATCAGCATTGATAATGGCAATATTTTTAAATGGAATGACAAAACAAGAAACAACATATTTAACAATGGCAATGGCAAATTCAGGAGAAATATTAGATTTATCTAAGCTACAAGGAATAATAGTTGATAAACATTCAACAGGAGGAGTAGGAGATAAGGTTTCATTAATTTTACTACCATTAGTTGCATCTGCTCGGAGTACCTGTGGCAAAAATGTCAGGAAGAGGACTTGGATTTACTGGTGGCACAGTAGATAAACTAGAATCTATACCAGGTTATAGAACTAACATAGATATGAACACTTTTGTACAAAATGTGGAAGAAATAGGAATAAGTATGATATCTCAAACATTAAATTTGGCACCAGCTGATAAGAAAATATATGCATTGAGAGACAGTATTTCTTGTGTGGAAAGTATACCATTAATTGCTTCTAGTATAATGAGTAAAAAAATAGCAAGTGGAGCTGAAAAGATAGTAATAGATGTTACAGTAGGTAGTGGAGCATTTATGAAAAATCTACAAGATGCTAAAGAATTAGCAAATGAAATGATAAAAATAGGAGAACTAGCAGATAGAGAAACAGTATGTGTACTTACCAATATGGATGAGCCACTAGGTATTTCAGTTGGAAATAATTTAGAAGTAATAGAAGCAGTAGAAGCTCTAAAAGGAAATATGCCAGAAGATGTAAAAGAAGTTGTATTAGAATTAGGGGCTAATATGATGAAATTAGCAGGAAAAGGAAACAACATAGACGAAAATAAAGAAATATTAATGGAAAATATATTAAATGGTAAAGCTTTCAATAAATTTTTAGAGTTAGTAGAAAAACAAGGTGGAAATATAGAATATTTAAAAGATACAAGTAAATTTGAAAGAGCTAAATATGTAGAAAAGATATATAGTTTAGAAGAAGGATATATCAGGAGTATTAATGCAAAAGAAATAGGAAGATTAGTATGTAACTTAGGCGCTGGAAGAATCAGAAAAGAAGATGAAATTGATAACACAGTTGGAGTAAAAATAAAGAAAAAAGTAGGAGACTATGTAAAAAAAGGAGAAGAGATTGCAGAGATATTTATCAATGAAGAAAATTTAGTTTTACAAGCACAAAAAAGAATATTAGAAATATTTAAGTATTCAAGTGAGAAAGTAGAAAAAATGAAAACTATAATTTCAATTATTAGTTAAAATTCTAGCACATTTAGAATTTTAAAAGATAAGATAAAAAATGCTTACTATTCTAAAAAAGAAAAATTTAGAAATTATTAAACTGTGAATTGTAACTACTATATAAAAAAATACCAAAACTTAAATTAATAAAACTATTTAAAAAGATATAAATATATGTTATAATTTATTTTGTATTAATAAATTTTAAAGGAATATATTTATAATATATGAGGAGTTGAGGATATGAAAAAGGAAAAACAAGAAACAAAAAGATATGATAAAGGACAAATATTTGTAAAAGTAATGGCTGGAATATTAGCATTATTAATGTTATTAGCAGGAGCATCAACACTAATATTTGCACTAATGTAATAGGAGAAGGGATGAAATATGATAATTAATTTTGGAATGAATTGGGAAGATTTTTACAAAGACAACATATTGAGTTATATAAAATCTTTACAAGAAAATCCTTTTGAATTAGTAACATTAATATTAGATATAGCAATAGTTATATTTTTAATATATTGTTTTCTAAAAGTAGTTAAAGGTTCTAGGGCGTGGCAATTAATAAAAGGAATTGCACTATTAATTGTAGTTACATGGATTAGTGGATTATTAAACCTGAAAATTCTAAATTGGATTTTAACTGGAATAATGAATTTAGGAGTTATAGCAATAATAGTAATATTTCAGCCAGAGCTTAGAAGAGGATTAGAACAATTAGGAACAAACAAACTTACGAAATTTTTTGGAATAGATAAAGATTTAGCAACAAAGACAAAAGAGGATATTTATAAGGTTGTAATAGCAGCAACAGAACTTGCAAAAGCAAAAACAGGAGCATTAATAGTTATAGAAAGAGATATAAAAATACAAGACATTATATCAGGAGGAATACCACTAAATGCAGATGTGTCTCCACAACTTTTAGTAAATATATTTGAGCCAAAAACACCACTACATGATGGGGCAGTTGTAATTTCAGGAAATAAAATTGCAGCAGCAGCATGTGTATTACCATTGGCAGATGATAAAGATATAGCAAAAGAATTAGGAACAAGACATAGAGCAGCAATAGGCATTTCAAAAGAATCAGATAGTATAGTAGTAGTAGTTTCAGAAGAAACAGGAAAAATATCTATTGCAAAAGATGGTACTCTAATAGCAGATGTTAGAGAAGATGCATTAAAGAAAATATTGATTAGTAATGTAGTTACCAAAAGATTTGCAGTAGAAAAGAAAGAAAGAAGAAATAAAATAAAGCAAATAAGAGAAAATTTGAAAAATTCTACAAATAATAAAGAAAACGATAATAAAAATGTGTAGCAATAAAAAAGCTTAATGCGAAATGAAAATAAATCATGTGAAAAAGTAGTATTGAAATTCATATAAAATTAATATGAGATAACATACATAAGAAAATTTTAATAAGATAGGTTGCTCTATATACAAAGTAAAGAGTGACCTAAAATTTTATTGTATATGAAAAATTGCCATGTATCTTGACCGTATATAAGATTTTTCTGTATACAACAAGAAAAATTGACCTTTTAAAATGAAGTTAGTATCAAAAAATGTAAATAAGTTTGATTATATAAAAATAAAAATTCTAGTTAAAAAATGAATTTGAAATGAGGAAAAAAGTGAGAAATATAAGATTAACCATAGAATATGATGGGAAAGATTTTAATGGTTGGCAGAAACAACCAAACAAATTGAATATTCAAGGCACAATAGAACAAGCAATAGGAAGAATAACAGGCGAAAAAGTAGATTTAATGGCATCAGGAAGAACAGATGCAGGAGTACATGCTATTGGACAAGTAGCTAATTTTAAAACAAATTCTAATATTCCAATAGAAAAATTTCCAATAGCTATAAACTCTAACTTAAAAAAGTCAATAATAATAAAATCAGCAGAAGAGGTTGATGAAAGATTTCATAGTAGATTAAGTTGTAAAAGAAAAACTTATCGATATATTATAAATAATTCAGAATATGGTACAGCAATTTTTCGAAACTTTGAAACACATATCCCTATGAAATTAGATATAGAAAAAATGAAAAAAGCAATAAAATACTTTGAAGGAGAACATGACTTTAAAGCTTTTAAAGCAAGTGGAACAAGTAGTAAAAGCAGTGTAAGAACAATATATAAAGCAGAAGTTATTGAAAAGGAAGACAATAAGATATATATAGAATTAACAGGAAATGGCTTTTTATATAACATGGTTAGAATAATAGTAGGAACATTAGTAGAAGTAGGAACAGGAAAAATTAAGCCACAAGAAATAAAAGAAATAATAAAATCAGAAAAAAGAGAAAATGCTGGTAAAACAATGCCACCACAAGGGTTATATCTATTAAAAGTTGAATATGATTAAATTTTTTGTTAACCATATATAAGAAAAATGCATAAAATAAAGTAAAAAGAAAAGGAGAAAAATTATGGAATTTTTACTTATATTTTTTGCATTTCCACTAGCAGTTATTATTATATCTATAGCTTTACAAAAAATTTTAAAAAACCCAATATTAGTTGCATCAATAATATTTGTAATTGGTCTGTTAGTAGCTTTTATAGTTAATAATTTAATTATTTTAGTTATTACTATTATATATGCAATAATAAGTTATATAACGGCATTTATTACATGTTTAATATGTAAGTGGCTTAGAGAAAATAGTAATGAATGTAGAAGAAGAGAAAGAAATAATTGTTGTGATAGAAGAAATGATAATTGTAATGATATGGGAAACTCTAATGAATTATTAACAATAAATTCAAATGGCAATTGTCAAGAAACAGGAAATTGGAATTGTAGTTGTCAAAACACTAATATTATAAATGGTGTGATAAGAGTAAGGAATGATGATTGTTCTTGTAGAAATGATGATATAGTAGATACAAGAATAAATGTAATACCAAATTCTAATAATAATGGGAGAACAGGATGTATTTGTGGTAGGTACAGGAGAAGATAAATTATAAGAACTAAATAAATGAATAAATTAAGAATTATAGAAGAGTTTTGCGATATTTTATTAAGAGTAGAAATGTTGCAAAACTTTTAATAATATGATAATATTATTGCTAGATAAAAGAATAGGAGGGATTAATCAATTAGATAGATTAATATTTCTATATAATTGGTTATACAAGATAAAAAAATGTTAGAAGTTTTTCAAGATGCAATAATTGATAGTGTAAAATTAATTCCATTTTTATTTTTAACATATTTAATAATGGAATACATAGAACACAAGACTAAAGAGAAAACGAAAAATACAATAAAAAAATCAGGAAAATTTGGACCATTAATAGGAAGTGTTTTAGGAGTATTTCCACAATGTGGATTTTCGGTATCAGCAACTAATCTATACTCAGCAAGAGTGATTACATTGGGAACATTAATAGCAGTATATCTATCTACTTCTGATGAAATGCTACCGATATTTATATCAGAAGGAGTTTCAATTTGGGTTATATTAAAGATTTTAGGGATAAAATTATTAATAGGAATGATAGCAGGATTTATAATAGATTTTGCTATTAGAATAAAAAATAAAGGAAAAGAAGAAGAGGAAAAAATAGTAGATTTATGTGAAAAAGAACATTGTGATTGTGAACATGGAATTGTAAAATCAGCAACTAAACATACTGTCAGCATATTTCTATTTATTTTAATAATAACATTAGTTATTAATTTAGCAATATATTTTATAGGAGAGGAAACAATAGCAGGATTTATGCTAAATAGACCAATATTAGGACCAATGATAGCAGGATTAATAGGCTTAATACCAAATTGTGCTTCTTCTGTATTAATAACACAAATGTATCTAGAAAATATGATTACAGCAGCTACAATGATTTCCGGTTTATTAGTAGGAGCTGGAGTAGGACTAGCAGTATTATTTAAAACTAATAAAGGAATAAAAGAAAATATAAAAATTACTTTATTATTATATGGTATTGGTGTAGTTTCAGGAATTGTATTACAGATTTTTAATTTACAAATAGTATAGGATAAAACAACACATCTGCCAAAGATGTGTTGTTTTATTTATTCCTTATTTGTCCAAATTATGTATATAAATGAGAAAAATAAAAAACTATCAATCGATAGTTTTTTATTATAAAATTTTAATTATTTGGATTTCCTTTTTTTAAGTTAACTATTACAGCATTGTCATTATCAAATAAGAATTTTGAATCTGTTGTATCAGTTTGAATAGGGTCAATTTCATTTCTTTCATCAGTAAAATCAAGATTTTTTACATCGAATTTTTTTCTTCTTACATTATCATCATCTTCAGTTGCAGTAGTAACACCATCAGAGTATTTACCAAAATCAAATAATTTTATTTTTTGATGTTCTTTATATTTAGCTTCTAAGTAATTAAATTTACCAAGGCCAACTAAGAATTTACCACCTAAATCTTTTACTTTATATGCACATTTTTTATCTGTAAGAGAACCTTGTAATTTTCCAGAAGAGAAATAGTCTACAAATGCCCATTTTACATTGCCATGTTTTGACTCATATTCTCCTGTTTTAAAATCTATTGTATTGCCAAAAGTCCATTCTCTTTTCTTACCGAATTCAGAAGACCACCATTCAAGTTCTTCAATAACTCCATTTCCAGTAAATATTTTATTAGCACAGTTAGCTAGAAGTGTGTTTCTTTGGCTAGTTTTTTCAGGTGAATCACTTAATTGAGCTAAGTTTTGTGCTGAAATAACAGTACCAACTTTATATTTTCTATACATTGTAAATATAGCTTCAGTAGCTTTGCAAATGAAATCAGGAAATTCATCTATATATAAGAAGTTTGGAACTCTAGTATTTTCTGTTCCAGGTCTTCTTAAAACAGCATTTTGCATTGAAATCAAGAAGAATAATCCAAAAGCTTTATGAGCAGAAGCTCCTAAATCTCCTCGTCTTGTACAAATAAATGTTATTTCACCATTTTTTAAGCAATCGTCAAAATTTATATTGTTATGCCTGTTACACAAAATTGATTTTACTCCAGGAATTCTAAGGATATTATCTAGTTGTGCAATTGCAGGTGTAATATATTTTTCAGTTTGTTCTTTACTTGAAGAGTTTTTATAGAAATGTTTTCTAAAATATGCAAGTTGAATAGCATATTTTTCTTTTAAATCTTCATCATGAGCTAATATTTCACACATTTTTTCGATTAAGTCAAAATTAGTAAACATTTTTAACATATCATACATATTAGGTAATGATCCCTCATTCATTCTAGGATACATTTCTTTTAATATTATGGCTAAATTTTCAATTGCCTGTATAGTAAAATCTTCTCTAAAGATTTCTTCTGATTCATGAGAATTAACAAACATTGTTTTTAAAGTTGAGGATATAGTTAAAGCTATTTTTGTAGGATCATCATAAATAAATGGATTTAGTCCAATCGAACTTGAATTATTAGGGTCAACTACATTATATTCAAAACCATAGTTTTCACAAACATTTTGCATATGTTGAATTAATTCATAGTCAGGAGACATTACAGTTAATCCTAGATTTTTGTAAATATTATTTCCATTTTCTTTTCCTAAAATTAGTTTTTTCATATAGGCATTATAGACATCTTCTTTTCCTTCAACTGGTCGTAACATATTTAATCTAAAGTTTTTATTTAAATAATCATTATTATAAGGCTTATCTAAATAAGCGATATGAGTTTTTAAAGCAGTTATTCCCATTTCCTTAGAAACTTCTCTAAAGAAGTATTTTCTTTCAATATCTCTAGAGATAAGGGGCTCAAATACTAAGGAGGTCTTACCACTACCAGAACCACCACAAACAAATAGAGATTGATATCTAGAGGCTTCTGGTATTGTTATTTTTGCACCAGTTTCATCATCAGAACATAGGTAAACTTCACAAGTGTATGTGCCACGATTTTTAGTTTTATCAGATAAATCAATTCCACCATAGTCCCAAATAGAACGAACTTGATCAAGGTTATCATTTACACCCATATATAGACCTTTAAAAAATGGGAAAAATGTAGCAAGTGGTAAAAATAGTGAAATACTTATAAAAGCGGGTCTAACTACATCAGCAAAGTCAGTTATAATTTCTACATAGTTTGGAACTGAAAGCATTAGTAACCAAACGCCCATATTAAGCCATTGAGTAAACATAGAAAGTGCTATTATGTATAAGGCAACTACGAAAGCATAAAATATAGAAACTTTTTTATTTTTTGAACCTGTAAACTCTGAAGCGCCTGAAAATAAAAATGCAAAAATAGGACAAGCAAGTGCAAAAGTATATTGAATAGGTCCCCAATATGAATAAGAAACTCCGGTGAAAATCATTAGTAGCATTTCAACTAATCTATCTACTACTAAATATATAGTGATTAAAGTTAATATATATGTTGCAAAAGTATTTCTACTTGTGTTTAATTTTTTTAAAAATTTGTCTATTAATTTCATTAAAAAATATATTCCTTTCTTGTTTTATAAAAAGATGTATATAGAAACCAAAAACTTTAAGTTTCTTTCTTAAAAATAATTATCCCTTTTAAAAACAATTTTATACATATATATTATCTTACAAAATAGCGAAAAAAACAAGTCTTTTAGGGAAATTTATAATAAAACTGGAAAACTTACATGAGATATAAAAATTAGTCTATTACTAAAAATTTTTTGAAATGTTAAATATTAAATAATCTTATATATGACTAAGATAGAAGTAAATAAGAATATGTTATAGTTAATATTATTGAAAAGAAATTTTAAAATCTTAAATTTATATAAAATATGTATAAAAGTGTAAAAAGAGAATATAATAATACAAAAATTGGAAAGAGGTAACGATAAATGAATTATGGACAAGAATATTTAAAAGAACAGGAAATAGTGACTAAAACAGAAATTCAGAAAGAAATTGAATTAATAAGAAATATTATATTGACAAAAGAAGAATTAAAAACTGCTAATACGAATTATGAATTTGCAAATGATGATTTAATAGATTATTATATTTACCAAATGAAAGCTAATCAAGCAAAATTAAATTATTTGATAAAACTTGCTAAGACAAAAGGAATTACAGTAGATATGATAGGAGAAATGAAATACTTATATTTAGAAGATAGCGAAGAAGTAAGTTAGAAAAGTAATATATGTCCTATACCAAACATAAAAATGATAATAAATAGTGGTTATCATTTTATGTAGGAGGGATTTATGAACTTTAACATATTAACATATTTAGCATGTATATGTTTTATATTTCTTTTTGGAAGGTTGTTTATAGTACCAATAAAGAAAATAATTAAATTAGTTTTTAACTCTGTACTAGGTGGTATTTGTATTTATATAATTAATTTAGTAGGGAGTATGTATAATTTTCATGTAGGTTTAAATATTTTTACAAGTATAATAGTGGGACTATTAGGAATACCAGGAGCTGTGTTGATAGTTATAATAAAATTGTTGTTACAATGATTTTGGTAATTTCGTGAATTCGGGGCGATTTCGGGGGCGGAGACAAATGATTTTGGGGTCGGAGACAAAAATCAGCAAGGAAAAGAAAAAATGAATTTGGGGTCGGAGTGATTTTTCACTCCGACCCCAAATTCATTCAAATTATTCAACTGTTACTGATTTTGCAAGATTTCTAGGTTTATCGACATCTAATCCTTTTTCCTTTGAAATATAATAAGAAAGTAATTGTAAAGGAATAATAGATAATATTGGTGAAACAAAGTTATTAGTTTCAGGTATTTCAATAACAAAATCAAATAGTTCTTTATTTAATTTTTGATTAGTAATAACTAAAGTTTTAGCTCCACGAGTAATTACTTCTTGAAGGTTACTAATAGATTTTTCAAGTAAATTAGAATCTGTTAATATCCCTACAACAGTAATGCCATTTTCAATTAGAGCAATAGGTCCATGCTTTAATTCACCAGCTGGATAGCTTTCAGAGTGAATATAAGAAATTTCTTTTAGTTTTAGAGAACCTTCTCTTGCAACTGTTTCATCAATTCCCCTTCCTAAGAAAAATATGTCTTTTTCTTGAAAGATAGTTTTTGCTATATTTTTAACATTTTCAGAAATTGATAAAGTTTTTTCTACTTTTTTTGGCAATTCTAAGATTTCTTTTTTTAAGTCAGTTAAAGTTTTATTTTCAAGTCCTAAAACTTCAGCAAAGTAAATAGCAAGAATTATTAATAATATTACTTGAGAAGTATAAGCTTTAGTTGAAGCAACAGCAATTTCTGGACCTGCATGTGTATATAAAGAATAGTCTGCTTCTCTAGATATTGAACTTCCTATAACATTAGAAATAGCAATAGTTTTTGCACCTTTTTCTTTAGATAGTTTCAAAGCTGCAATGGTATCAGCAGTTTCACCTGATTGTGAAATGAAAATACATAAGGTTTTGCTATCAATTAATGGTTCTCTATATCTAAATTCAGAAGCAATATCAACTTCTGTATTTATTTTGCATAATTTTTCAATAGCATTTTTAGCCACTAATCCAGCATGCATTGCAGTTCCACAAGCTACGATATATATTTTATTTATATTACTTAAATATTCTTTTGAGAAATCTAATTCTTCAAATTCGCATTTAGAGTTTTCACTAAATTTTGAGCCAATAGTTTCTCTAATTGATGTAGGTTGCTCATAAATTTCTTTTAGCATAAAATCGTCAAATCCATTTTTTTCGCTACTTGTGGCATCCCATTCAATAGTTTTTATTTTTTTATCTATTGGATTTAAATTTTTATCATAAAATTTAATATCATCTCTTGAAAGTAGTGCAAATTCGTAATCATTTAATAAATAGAAATTTCTAGTGAAAGATAATATAGCAGGAATATCAGAAGAAATATAATTTTCTCCATCACCTTTTCCTATTACCAAAGGACTATCTTTTCTAACTACAATCATATTATCTGGAAAATCTTTGCATATAATCTCTAATGCAAAACTTCCTTTTAAATCTGAACAAGCATTTTTAACAGCTGTTAAAAATTTTTGAATGTCAGTATTTTCTAATTTATTGTTATTTTGTTTTTTATAATAATAATCAATTAAATTTGGTATTATTTCAGTATCTGTTTCTGAAAGAAAATTATAACCATTATCAGTTAAAAATTTTCTTAAATCATTATAATTCTCAACAATTCCATTGTGTACAACACTAAAAGTTTTTGAGTTATCTTGATGAGGATGAGCATTTTCCTTTGATGGTTTTCCATGAGTTGCCCATCTAGTATGAGCTATACCAATAGTTCCTTCTAATTTATCAATACCATCTAAATCGTATAAATTTTTTACTCTTCCTTTATTTTTCATAATAGATAGACCATCAGATTCAATGGTTGAAATACCAGCTGAATCATAGCCTCTGTATTCTAATCTAATAAGTCCATTAATTAAAATTGGACTAGCTTTTTGTTTTCCTATATAACCTACAATTCCACACATAATAAACCTCCTAAATATTTTGGAATTAAGGCATGCAAATAAAACTTATATGTATTATTTTTGTTATTGCATTACTACAATTTTTTGTATAATACTAATGACTATAAGTTTGAGCCATCAAAGCATCCGCCGAAATTTCGATAACTTTGAACCTCGTCAACACAAGGAAAATCTTGTGTTCAGGCGCTAAATTTATATTAAAAACTCCTTTCTCAATTAATGTGATTTGCATGACTTTAATATTACTGTATTATATTATAATAAAATATTAAAATGAGCAAGTCCTTTGTAAAAAAAATTAAAAAATATATTGATGAAATTAAAATAAAAATAATTAGTATATTAAAAATAGCTAAGTTAGAAATGATAGATTTTTATAAATGTTGATATGTAAGAATTAGCTTGTATGCAATATAGGTTGATTTTTTTGTTATACTAAAATCGCAATTCTATTTGACATAAAGTTGTACTTTTAGTATAATAAATTGAATAATAAATGAAGAAGAGGAATAGAGATGTTCAATATAGAAGAAGAACTAAAAAAATTACCACCAAGACCTGGTGTATATGTTATGAGAGATAAAGATGATAATATTATATATGTAGGTAAAGCAGTATCATTAAGAAATAGAGTAAGACAATATTTCAGAAAAAATAATAAGACTGCAAGAATAGAAAAAATGGTAAGTTTAATAGATCATTTTGAGTATATAGTTGTTGATAATGAAGCAGAAGCACTTATATTAGAATGTAATTTAATCAAGAAAAATAGACCTAAATTTAATGTTTTATTAAAAGATGACAAAACATATCCATATATAAAAATAGATATAAAATCAGACTATCCGGGGGTGTATTATACAAGAAAAATAGTAAATGATGGTTCAAAATATTTTGGTCCATATGCAAATCCGGGAGCAGCAAAAGAGATGTTAGATTTTATAAAAGAAAGATATAAAATACATCAATGTAAAGTACTAAAAGATAGAACAAGACCATGTTTAAACTATCATATAAATCGATGCCTAGCTCCATGCATGGGAAATGTTAACAAAGAGGAGTATAGAAAGCAGATAAATGAAATAATAGATTTACTTGAAGGAAAGACAAGTAAAATTATAAAAGAAATACAAGAACAAATGAAAAAAGCAGCAGAAAAGATGGATTATGAAAAAGCAGCATACTTGCGTGATAAAATTCAAGCAATAGAAAGAGTATCAACAAAGCAAAAAGTGTCAAATATTTCAGAAAACAATATAGATGTAATAGGATTAGCAAAAACAGAATTAGAATTATGTATAGAAATCTTCTTTGTTAGAGGAAGTAAGATGATAGGAAGAGAACATTACTTCTATAAAGACTTAAAAGATATGGAAGATAAAGAAATATTATCAGGATTTATAAAGCAATACTATTTTGATAATCCAAATATACCAAACAAAATAATGATAAAAGAAGAAATAGAAGATAAAGAAGCTATTGAAGAATGGTTGTCAACAGAATTAGGAAAAAAAGTGGAAATAAAAACTCCTAAAAAAGGCGAAAAACTAAGATTTGTTGAAATGGCAGAAAATAATGCAAAAGTTACATTACAAAATAAAGAAAAAGATAAAAGTGAAATATTAATAGAATTAAAAAATGTATTAAACTTAGATAAACTTCCAAGAAAAATAGAAACATATGATATATCAAATATATCAGGAGAGTATATGGTAGCAGCAATGTGTGTGATGCAGGATGGAGTAATCAAGAAAAATTTATCAAGAAGATTTAAAATAAAGACAGTTTATGGACAAGATGACCCTAAATGTATGGAAGAAGTTATAACCAGAAGAATCAAACATTCTATTGAAGATGTAAATGGAGGATTTGGACGATTACCGGATGTAATATTTGCAGATGGAGGAATAACACAAATAAAAGCAACAAAGAGAGCAATAGAAAAATATAAAAATGATGGAGTAAATATAGCAGTATATGGAATGGTAAAAAATGACAAACACCAAACAAGAGCTTTAATGAATGAAAATAGGGAAGAGTTAGAAATATCAGAAACTCTTATGAACTTAATTACTAGATTTCAAGATACAGTTCATGACACTGCAATAACATATCATAGAAAACTAAGAGACAAAGCTACAACAAAATCTGAATTAGATGATATTGTGGGAATTGGAGAGAAAAGAAAAAGAGAATTATTAAAGAAATTTGGAAGTGTGTCAAAAATCAAGGAAGCGACAATTGAAGAATTAATGGAGATAAAAGGAATAACAAGGGAGATTGCTGAAAATATAAGAAAAGTAGCAAAGCTAAACTAAAAGAGATACCTAGCTTTTAAATGTCACTTTTATTTGTTGTATGTTAAAAATCCCATATAGGATCAAAATAAAAGAAGATGTTCTTATATAATAAAGAAGAAAGCATTGTGATAATAATTACAATGCTTTCTAAAGAAATTCTCTTATTTTCAGCTAGCTAAATTAGATTTTATAAGAATTTTGAGTATTCTTTATAGCGCTAAATACAGAGCTAGAAGGTATTATTTTATTAGCTTGCTGAATACAACATTTTTTTAGTAGATTATATAATATAAATCCACTAGAAATAGTTAAAATTGTTACGATAGCTTTTTTGTTCATAAAGTAACCTCCTTGTTGAAAAAGCATAAAAAGAATATTCTTTGTGTTACCTAAAAAATATAACATAAGATATGAAAATTGGCAATATGAAAATTTATTTAAGTTTTGGTTTTTTTATATTTTATAAATTGCTTAAAATGCTCCTCGATTAGAAATGTTTAACAAGCGAAACGGCCAATATAGCCATATAAACTGTTTTAGGAAAAAATACCGAAACTTAAAATATGAAAAAATTTGCAAAATTAATTATGATATAGTATAATTGTAAAAGATTAGCAAAAGTGCATATAGGAGGAAAAACATGAAAAAATTATTTAGAAGACTTCGGAGAACTATTATTTTTATAATGACACTAGTAGTGACTTTTACGGTATCATTAATAACTTTAGGAGGGATTTGTAATTTAGAAAAAATCATAGAGGTTTATAAAGACTTCTATGGTAGCTGGTCATGGAGTATGATAGTGTCATTGGTACTATCAGGTCTCGTATCAGGGATAAGTTTAACTTATTTGCTAGTAAAAGCAAATAAAAAAAATAATGAAGAGACATAAATAAAAAAGATAAGAATGGAAATTTCCATTCTTATCTTTTTTGTCATAATAGTAAATTTATAGCATATACATATAATAGGAGGGATGTATTATGCAATATACAAATGAAAATATATTAAAAATAAACGGGACAGTTGGAATTAAAAGAATGAAAAGTAAAAATAAAAAGGGTTTAGAAGAGATAAAGAGAAAAATAAGAAAATACAAATGGTTAACAATAACATTAGGAGCGTTAATTATATTTTCAACAATAAATATAATAATGGTGTATAATTTTATGAATTTATTGCAGAATTTATACTAATTTAAATTTTATAATTATAACAATAGTTATAATTAATAGTTTAATTAAAATAGATATGTTAAAACCTTGGTTTTTAATTAAATTTATGTTAAAATACTAATTAATATTATAAACATAGTAAAAAATTATAAATAAATTTGGAAGGAGAGTAGTATTTTAACTACAAAAAGATTATGAGATTAGCAAATGAATGGAAAGATTATAAAATATTAGACATGGCAGATGGGAAAAAGCTAGAAAGATGGGGAGATGTGATTTTATCAAGACCTGATCCGCAAATTATATGGAAGAGTAAAAGTTTTCCTAATAAATGGAAAGAAATAAATGCTGAATACCATAGAAGTAAAACTGGTGGTGGAGCATGGGAATTTAAGAAGAAGCTGCCAAAGCAATGGCAAGTTAAATACAAAAATTTAATATTTAATATCAAACCAATGGGATTTAAACATACAGGATTATTTCCAGAACAAGCAGTTAACTGGGACTGGATGATAGATAAAATACAAAAAGAAAAGAAAGATAAAAAAGAAGTAAAAGTATTAAATTTATTTGCATATACAGGAGGAGCAACTGTTGCTTGTTTATCAGCAGGTGCGTCAGTTTGCCATGTTGATAGTTCTAAAGGAATGACAACTTGGGCTAAGGAAAATGTAATATCTTCAGGACTGCAAGATAGGCAGGTTAGATTTATAATAGATGATGTTGTTAAATTTGTGAATAGAGAAATTAGAAGAGGAAATAAATATGATGCAATAATTATGGATCCACCATCATATGGAAGAGGTGCAAAAGGAGAGGTATGGCAATTTGAAAATAATATATATGATCTAGTTGAATTATGTTCAAAGGTGTTATCTGATAATCCATTGTTTTTCTTAATAAATTCATATACAACAGGAATTTCAAGTCAAGTATTAAAAAATATATTAAATATGGTAATTGCTAAAAAATATAAAGGTGAAATTGATGCAGGAGAAATTGGTTTACCAATGGAAAATTCAAAACTTATATTACCATGTGGAATATATGGAAGATGGGAGAAAAAATGCAAGAACTAAAAGTAATATACGAAGATAATCATATAATAGTTGTAGAAAAAAAGCCCAATATACCATCTCAGTCTGATAAAACAGGTGATATGGATATGCTTACAATTGTAAAAGAATATATAAAAGAAAAATACAGAAAACCAGGAAATGTATATTTAGGATTAGTACATAGACTTGATAGACCTGTTGGAGGAATAATGATTTTTGCAAAGACATCAAAAGCTGCATCTAGACTTAGTAATCAAGTAAGAGAAAAAATATTTAAGAAAGAATATTTAGCAGTAGTTGATGGTGAATTTGAACAAAGAAAAGGCAATTTAAAGGATTATTTATATAAAGATGAAAGAAATAATATAAGTAAAGTCGTAGAAAGAGAAAAAAAGAATGCAAAATTAGCAAGTTTAGATTATGAGGTTTTGAAATATAATAGTGTGAAAAATTTAAGTTTAGTAAAAATAAATCTACATACAGGAAGACATCATCAAATACGAGTGCAATTATCAAATTTTAATCATAGTATATTTGGAGATCAAAAATACGGTACAAGAGGAAAAGGAAAACAAATTGCTCTTTGGGCATATAAGTTAAAAATCATACATCCAATTACAAAGGAAGAAATGGAATTTATAGATTTTCCAGAGAGTATTGGAACATGGTGTATATTAAGAGAAAATTAGAAAAATAACAGTTTAGTTACAAGTTAGAGTAATTGAACTGTTATTTTTTTCGTATACAACAAGTAAAAGTGACTTTTAAAAAGACTCGCGATATCTTTGCTAGTGTAGCTTTGTTACTTTTCTTAATATATGAGTAATATATTAAAAAATAAAGATAATTTTAGATAAGCAAATAAAAGAGTATTTTGTAAAACAAAATTTTTACAAAAATATAAAAAATAAGATTTCATAAGCAATTTATAGGATTTTATAAAAGAAGTAATCAAATTTAAAAATTTATTGGTAAAATGAGGGCAGTTAAGAATTGAGGTGAGAAAATGATAGACAAGATATGTACATTTTTAACCAAAAGAATACAAAAAGAAATGCCAGATATTGATGAAGAAAAAGCGGAGATAATAAATTATGGATTACAAAATATAATAGGGGAAATACCAAAAATATTTTTATTATTTTTTATTTCGTGGGTATTAGGAATATTAAAAGAAGTATTAATCATGTTTATTGTTTTATTACCATACAGAGGAGCATCTGGAGGCTTTCATTTAAAGACACATATCGGATGTATTGTAGGAACTAGTTTATTTTATTGTGGAATAGCATTTTTAAGTAAAAATATTGTATTAGGAGAAACAATAAAACTTATATTAGCAGTAGGTGGATGGATATTTGGAATTATAATGATAAAATTATATGCACCAGCTGATACAGAAAATGTTCCAATATTATCAAAAAAAGAACGAAAGAAGAAACAAATAATAGCATATCTAACTTTTACAATTGGAATGATAGCAGGCTTAGTTATAAAAGATAATGTTATTGCAAATATTTTAATTTTAGGTAATTTAATGCAAACATTAAATATAACTAAATTGGCATACAAAATAACAAAGAATAAATATGGATATGAAGTTTATGGTTTAAGTTAATTTGTTAAAATAATAAATTAAATAAATAAAAAGGAGGAATTTGCTATGTTAAAAATGTTAAGAAAAATAGCTGAAAAATATGCTAAAGTTACTAATACTGCATGTTGGGCAATTTGTGCATTTCATCAACCAAAAATGCCAGCTTCTTTAATGAAAAAAGATTAGTATTGGCAAAGTAAAATTAAAAAGTTTTATCAAAATAGCTTAAAAAAGTTATTTACAATTAATCATCAAAACAAAAAAGTAAAAAGTGAATCTTTAAATTAGATGAATTTTTTACTTTTTTAATCGTAATATTAAGAAAAGCGCTAAATTATACTAGAAGATCTATCGAGGGTCTTTTATAAGGTTAATCTTGCTTGTTGCAAATAGAGAAATCTTATATAAGGACAGGATAAAAGCGATTTTTCTTATATAATAAAAAAATACACAAAAAACTTTTGTGTATTTTTTAGTAATATATTTCTAATTGTTGAGAAAAGTATTTGTTGTTTTTAGTTGTGAAAATTGAGACATTATTATTCTTTTTTAGAATTTTGTTTACTTCCCATAAGCCTAAACCAGTATGATTTTCTTTACCAGAAATTCCTTTTCCAAAAATTTTTATAGTGTCGACATTCTTATCTTTATATGTATTTTCAATACTTATTAATTGTCTATGTCTTTTTTCATCATTTCTAAAAACAATATTTATTATTTTATCATTACATTCATCACTAGCTTCTATAGCATTATCTAATAATATTCCTAAAATTCTTGCAAATTCATAAACTTTCATTTTTAAATTATTTAAATCAAGTAATAAAGACATATTAACTTTTATATTTTTACTTTCAGCTTCTGTGTATTTTGTTGAAAGTAAATTATAAATACCAGGATTATTAATTATTTCAGGGTTTAATATATATAAACTGATATCCGGACACTTTTTTAAAAAGAAGGTCATAGACATATATCTTGTCTAAA